>CANGTR010000059.1 GCA_947456855.1 Sphingobacteriia bacterium
AAAGTAGTTATCGAAACAAAAGACAAAACCAAAATACCAACCATTATTGTTGAAGGAAAAGACATCAAACAATACAACTTACCAGTAGGATCTCATATTGGTGTAGAAGAAGGGGATGATGTTAAAGCCGGACAGGTGCTTGTAAAAATACCTCGTATTTTAGGTAAATTAAGAGATATCACCGGAGGTCTTCCGCGTGTAACTGAACTCTTCGAAGCACGTAATCCAGGAAACCCTGCGATTGTTTGTGAAATTGATGGAGTTGTTTCATTTGGAAATGTGAAGCGTGGTAATCGTGAGATCATTGTAGAATCTCGTGATGGAATGGTGAAGAAATATTTGGTGCCTTTAACTCGTCAGATTCTTGTTCAAGACGGTGATTTCGTAAAAGCTGGTACACCAATGTCCGACGGACAAATTGCACCTGCAGATATCTTGGCCATTAAAGGACCATTTGCAGTACAGGAATATGTTGTAAATGAAATTCAGGAAGTGTATCGATTACAAGGTGTGAGAATCAATGATAAGCACGTTGAAGTAATCGTTCGTCAAATGATGAAGAAAGTTGAAATTGTAGACGCTGGAGATACTAAATTCTTAGAGGAGGATCTAGAAGATCGCTTCGACTTTATCGAGGAGAACGATAGAATCTACGATAAGAAAGTGGTAACCAACGGTGGTGAAAGCGCTAAGATGAAGCCAGGTATGATTATTACTTTACGTGATTTAAGAGAAGAAAACTCAATCCTACGTAGAAGTGATAAACAATTGGTAGAAGTTAGAGATGCCAAGCCTGCTACAGCAACACCAGTTTTATTAGGTATTACAAAGGCTTCATTGGGTGTTCAAAGCTGGATCTCAGCTGCTTCATTCCAAGAAACTACCAAAGTATTGAGTCAAGCTGCTATTCAGGGCAAGACAGATGCAATGTTGGGATTGAAAGAGAATGTAATTACCGGACATTTAATTCCTGCAGGTTCTGGTCAAAAAGAATTTGAGAACATGATTGTAGGAAGTAAAGAAGAATATGAAGTATTGGCTACTACCAAAGAAGCAATGAGCTTTGATGATGAAGAGTAGTTAACTCAATTCAATGAATATTAAAAGTAGGAAGCAGTAGCTTCCTACTTTTTTACTAAATAACTATTCAGATAAAAATTAATACATGAAAAATATTGCTGCAGGAATGAATATTGTGCTCGCTATTGCAGTAGCGATTTTATTTTATTTTCAGTTTGCCCCTAAAAAAACAGAAAACACTGCCCCGGGAAGTTCAAAAAATTTACCAGAAGGAAGCTTCAAAATTGCTTATTTTGAATCTGATTCTATTCAAAATAATTTTGAATATTTCAAAGAAATCAGGTCTGTGTTGCAAGCAAAAGACCAGGCCAATAGCAGGCAGTTGAATGAGTTAAAAACGATTTTTACTAGTAAGTACCAAGATCTTCAAAGATCAGCACAAAGTCTTTCTCAGGCCGAATTGGCCAATAGGCAGCAGGAGTTGGTTCAGATGGAAAAAACCTATCAGGGTAAAGAGCAAATGATGGCTCAAGAAATGCAAGACGAAAGCTTCAAAAAACTACAGGATGTTAAGAAAAAAATAGAAGATTATTTAAAAGAATACAACAAAGGAAAAGGGTATTCTTACATTTTTTCTAGTGCCCCAGAATTTATGTACTTAAAAGACACTACTTATAACATTACCGAAGATCTTATCAAAGGGTTGAATAAGTTGTATCCAAAGAAGCAATAATTCATCAATCATATTTATTATCTTCATTCCCGCTCCCAAAAGAGCGGGATTTTTTATGGAAAACAACAATGCTTTTAAACCTTCACTAGGGCTATTCGATGCTACGATGATTGTAGCTGGAAGTATGATTGGGTCTGGTATTTTTATTGTAAGTGCCGATATTACTCGTAATGTTGGGAGTGCAGGTTGGTTGATCGTGGTTTGGTTGATTACTGGTTTTATGACACTAAGTGCTGCATTGAGTTATGGAGAGTTGAGTGCAATGTTTCCAAAAGCAGGAGGTCAATATGTTTACCTGAAAGAATCGTATAATCCACTTACTGGGTTTTTATACGGGTGGAGTTTTTTTGCTGTTATTCAAACTGGAACTATTGCAGCAGTAGGGGTTGCATTTTGTAAATTTGCAGGTTATTTTTTCCCTTCATTAGAACTAACCGATAACAATATTTTGTTGAGTATTGGAAGTTTTCATGTGTATACTGCTCAATTGGTATCTATTGTAATGGTTATTCTACTTACCTATATTAACACAAGGGGTGTAAACGGAGGTAAAATTATTCAAACCACATTTACGGTAACAAAACTCTTGTCTTTATTTGGGTTAATTGTTTTTGGATTTATTATGATGAAATCGGAAGTGTGGGATGCCAACTGGATTAATCCATGGCATATGCAAAAGCTTTCCAATGCCACCAGTACAAGTACTTCTTTTGATTCAACAATTATAATGCCTTTAATAGGAGCAGCTGCAGTTGGCGCAATTGCCGCCTCAATGGTTGGTTCTATCTTTAGTAGCGATGCATGGAACAATGTTACTTTTATTGCTGGAGAAATAAAGAATCCTAAAAGAAATATTGGGTTAAGTTTGTTTTTAGGCACTTTGATTGTAACCATTGTTTATGTTTCTGCAAATGTTATGTATTTAGGTGTTCTTCCTTTAAATGAAATTGCATTTGCAAAATCAGATAGAGTGGCGGTTGCAGCTTCCAATGTAATATTTGGTGAAATAGGAACATATGTGATAGCAGCTATGATTATGATTTCTACTTTTGGTTGTAATAATGGATTGATTTTGGCCGGATCAAGGGTTTATTACACAATGGCTCAAGATGGGTTGTTTTTTAAAAAAGCAGGTGAGTTAAATAAAAATGGAGTTCCAGCATGGGCATTGTGGGCGCAATGTGTTGTAGCTTCTTTGTTGTGCTTGAGTGGAAAATACGGCGATTTACTGGATATGGTTTCTTTCATTGTTGTTATCTTTTACGTTTTAACCATTGTAGGTATTTTTATTTTAAGAAAGAAAAGGCCTGAAATAGAAAGGCCTTATAAAGCATTTGGTTATCCAATTCTTCCCGCTATTTATATTTTAATGGGGATCAGTTTTTGTATTTTATTGATTGTTTACAAGCCAGAATTTACATGGCCTGGATTGATTATTACACTAATCGGTATACCAATTTATTTTATAGCAGTAAGTAATTCAAAAAAATAAGTGAATGAATTTCGATCAATTATTTATCGATTTAAGTAAATCAAAAGTATTGGTTGTAGGGGATGTGATGCTCGATACCTATTGGTGGGGTCATGTGGATAGAATTTCTCCTGAAGCCCCGGTGCCTATTGTAACTTTAAATAACAAAGAATTGCGAGTTGGAGGAGCTGCCAACGTTGCCTTAAATACAGTTTCCTTAGGTGCTTCAACAGCTATCATCTCGGTTATTGGAGATGATGCAGACGGTAACCAGTTGCTTGCTATGTTGCAAGAACATCAAATTGATGTTGCTCATATTATTTCTTCTGCTAAAAGAGTTACCACTAATAAAATGAGGGTGATGAGCCGCAATCAACAAATGATGCGCTTAGATGCAGAGCTTACAACAGATATAGATGAAGTTTTAGAAAGCCAAATGATCAATAATATAACTGCATACATCAATAACAACAATCCTCAAGTAGTTATTTTTGAAGACTATAACAAAGGAGTTATTACTAAAAAACTGATTGAAACAATTACCACACTTTGTGTTGCTAAAAATATCATCACTGCTGTTGATCCAAAGCGAAAAAATTTTCTATCATATAAAAATGTTACTTTGTTTAAGCCTAATTTAAAAGAAGTAAAAGAAGGGCTTAATTTATTAATTGATCAAGTAGATCTTGCCCATTTAGCTGTTATTCATGAGGCACTGCACAATGAATTGAATCATCAAATTTCTTTTATTACTTTATCAGAAAAAGGCGTTTATTATCAGTTTAATAACGAGAAAGCTATTATACCTACTCATATCCGAAATATAGCCGATGTTAGTGGTGCGGGTGATACAGTGATTGCCGTGGCGTCACTCGTATATGCAACCACTAAAAATATGATGCTGGCCGCTGAAATGGCCAATATTGCTGGGGGATTGGTTTGCGAAGAAGTAGGAACTGCGGCAATCGATAAGAAAAAATTATTGGATGAGTGTAATTTATTGTTAAACGATAGGGTATAATATTTGGTGTTTTAACAAAGCACAATGAATGCTTTCAAACCAATTTACAATTCATTTCAAACCTTTCTAATGAAACTGCTTTTATATTCGAATTTTTCTGAGCGTAAAAAAATTACTTTCGTATGCAAAATTTTAAGCAATGAGTAATTTTACTATCGCCATTCATGGGGGAGCTGGAACCATCTTAAAAGCAGATATGACTCCTGCCTTAGAGCAAGCCTATTCCGAAGGGTTACAGCAAGCATTGGATATCAGTTATGCCGTGCTTGAGCAAGGTGGAACTGCTGTAAATGCTGTGAAGGCGGCACTGGTGGTTTTAGAAGACAATGTTTTGTTTAATGCCGGGCGAGGTGCTGTTTTTACTAAGAAAGGAGTTCAAGAAATGGATGCAGCAATTATGGATGGCACTAACCTATCGGCAGGAGCGGTAACAGGGGTAAGAAATGTACGAAATCCGATAGAATTGGCTACTGAAGTAATGCGCAACAGCAATCATGTTTTTTTAAGCGGTAAGGGAGCTAATGATTTTGCTATTAAACAAGGAATTAGATTAGAACCCGATGAGTATTTTTTTTCGCAGTTTAGGTATGATCAGTGGAAAGCGATCAGGGATTCAGACAATTATTCATTGGACCATACCAATCATCAGTTGGAAGAACTGATGCGCGATAAAAAATTTGGTACTGTTGGTGCAGTTGCATGCGATGTGAATGGAAATATTGCAGCAGCTACTTCTACAGGTGGTATGACCAATAAAAAATATGGTAGAATTGGAGATAGTCCTATCATTGGCGCAGGTACCTATGCCAATAATAAAACTTGTGGCATTAGCTGTACTGGCCATGGTGAAATTTTCATTCAAAGTGTTGCGGCATACGATGTGAGTTGTTTAATGGAATACAAGGGATATGATTTAGAAAAAGCAATGCACGAAGTAGTGAAAGTAAAATTGGTTGCAATGAAAGGAGAAGGGGGTATGATTGGGGTTGATGCTCAAGGAAATGCTGCTATGGTTTTTAATAGTGCAGGAATGTATAGGGGAGTAAAAAACAATTTGGGGTTAAATTCAGTTGCCATTTATAGTTAAATTTATAATGAAAAAAATTGCCATTGTAACTGCGGGGGGTATGGGAACTCGGATGGGTGCGAAATTGCCTAAGCAATTTTTATTACTCAGCGGCAAACCTGTATTGTGGCATACGCTTAATGCATTTATTAATGCTTTTGAAGATATTGATTTTGTTTTAGTTGTTCCGGATGATTTTGTAAATACTGCAACTGTATTGGCCAGCGAATTGAATATTTCACAGAAAACTGTAATTGTAGTTGGAGGCCCCACAAGGTTTGATTCAGTAAAAAATGGTTTAGCAACAATCAAGGAATCTGCCATTGTTTTTGTTCACGATGGCGTAAGGTGTTTGGTTAGCCCAGACTTAATAAAGCGCTGTTATGTACAGGCAATCGAAAAAGGTTCTGCAATACCAGCGGTAGCTTCTACCGACAGTGTCAGAATAGCAATGGAAGATGATCATAGAGTTATTGACAGAGCTAAAGTTAGCATCATACAAACTCCACAAACTTTTAAAAGCGAATTGATTTTACCTGCATTCAATCAATCTTATCAAGAGCGCTTTACCGATGAAGCAACTGTTGTGGAATCAACTGGCAATCGGGTTTATTTAATTGAAGGCGACTATCAAAATATAAAAATTACCAGGCCTATTGATTTAATTATTGCGGAACAAATAATTGCTGATCGGGTATCTTAGAAAAGATGCGATAAAGGGAATGGCAAATTGTTGTACTGATGTGTAAAGTAAGTTTCTTTCTGTGGGCCAAATGCGGTATAGAATTCTTTTACTCCAGGTATAACAGATCCTTCAAAATCAAATGATCTTGGTTGTTCTGAAAATTCTTCAATTATTTTACTAAGTAAAAAATGATTGGCATGCATTTTTCTGCCTTTTTCACTAACGGTATTGGCTATATTGTACAATCGCTTTTCATCTTTGAGTAGTAGGGCTATTGCGATTGTTTCATTTCTTTCATTTACAATGCTTCTTGTAAAACAATTGTCTTTATTGTTGTTGCAATAGCTGATCAGTTTTTGGTAATCTTTATTGCTTATGCTATCAAGCTTGCTTCCATATTGATGTTGATACATTTCTATGGCAATTTCAATGTCAATATTCTTTATGTAATCAACAACTGTATACTTGCATTTTTCTAGGCTTGTTTTCAAATCTTTTCTGAAATTGTTTGCAATATCCTTAAATGGTTTGTTTAGGTTTATGGTATAATTGATTTTTTCTGTACTATTTTCTCTAATTAAAGCGGCTTTGTTTAAAAAATTGAATTGCAGACTTCCGTATTTGTATTTATGCTTAATGATTTTAATGATGGCGGCTGCATCCTCTGTGTTCAACTTTCCAATTATCCCCAATTGTTGAATGAATGCAGGTGAATAACAATACCTAATAAATCCTTTTTTTCTAATAGGAATGGCAATGATTGTTTCATAGTCATTCACAACAAGACCTTCCCAAGCGTCAGTTAATGCATCTAAATAGGATGTTGTTGAATAAATAAGCCCGTTTGGCTCTTGTATAATTCTTTCATTCCATTTTAAGTTGTCTATGGCCGAAGAAGGAATGATATGGATATTGTTGTTGCTCAATTGAGGTTTATTTTCCTTTTCCCGAAAAGATGATTCTTAATGTATGCATCATTATTTTGAAGTCTAATAGGATAGAGGCATTTTCGATATAAATCAAATCGAATTGCATTCTTTCGATCATTTCATCCATTGTAGAAGCATAACCAAATTGCACCATTCCCCAAGAGGTTAATCCTGGTTTTACTTTAAATAAGTAACCATAATAGGGGGAGGCTTTCTTTAATTCATTGATGTAAAATTGTCGTTCAGGTCTTGGTCCTACTAAGCTCATGTTTCCTTTCAAAATATTCCACAATTGCGGAAGTTCATCTAAACGCCATTTTCTCATTATTTTACCCCAGGCAGTAATCCTTAAATCGTTGTTGCTCGACAATGCAGGTCCATCTTTTTCAGCATGAATAAACATACTTCTGAATTTATAAATGGTAAAAGGTTTTTCATTCAATCCGATTCGTTCTTGCGAATAAATTGGGTTTCCATTAGAACTTATGTAGGTTTTGATAAATAGCAATAAAAACAGGGGGCTTAATAAAATTAATCCAGTACATGCAACTACAATATCAATGATTCTTTTAAAATGTGCTTCTTTCGATGAAAGTGCCGATGTTTGAATATCGACTAAGAATGAACCTCGGATATTGTTTGCTTTAATTGAACCTGATAGAATGTCTAAAGTGTCGGGTATGAGTTTGATAGCAATCTCTTTATTGCTTAGATCGGCAACCAATTGTTCAATCAATGGGTTTTCGCTTTTATTGATCGATAAAATTAGCAATTGTACTTGCTGCTCTTCAATGATTTGATTTAGTTGATCAATAGATCCAAGTAGTGGTATCCACTTAGATAACCCATTTTTTTCTTCTCTTGCATTGAGTGGTATAAATCCAATTGTTTTATATCCTAGGTATCGATAATTTTTTTGAAGTAAAGCCAATAGCTTAATCGATTTTAAGTTATTTCCTATTATCAGGGTATTAAAATGTATATCCCCTTTGGTAATTAATTGCTTTACTCGAATAAGCAGCAATATTCTGCCTGTAATAACGCAAATAAATTGAATGGTCATAAGGTAAAAAAGCTGACCGATAGATTGTGCAATCAATAAATAGGGAATACAATAAAGCAGTAAACACCCAAACAAGGTTAGCAAGAATGTGTCGGTTAATTCTGTTAACCTCGATTTATGGAATAGTGAGCCGTTGTAAGAGCCTCCCAAAAAATAAAAGGAAAGCCAGAATAAAGGATATTCAATCAATAGACCAATTGGTTTAAGCCAATAAGTATGCAGCATACAAAAAATGGCAATGGCTATTGCAGAAAAACAATAATCGATAATGATATATGGTAAAATATTTTTCTTGTATAGCAACATTCATTTAGGAATTCACAAGAATACTTGTATTGCTTATTTTATCCAATATTTTGTGGGCAACTTCCATGGCTAAAAAACCATCAATTTCGCTTACTACTGTTGGTTTATTGTGCAATATTGCATCCACAAATGAAGTTAATTCTAGTTTTATAGCATTTGTTGGAGCAATTTCTGGGGTTGCAATAGCAATTGATTTTTTACCATTAGGGGTATCTATATCGAAAGAAAAAACATTGCTGTCTTCCGGTTGCTTTAATTTAATTATTTCTGTTTTCTTTTCTAAAAAGTCTATTCCGATATATGCGTCTTTTTGAAACAGTCGCATCTTGCGCATTTTTTTCATGCTAATTCTGCTACTGGTTAAATTGGCAACACATCCGTTGTTAAATTCAATTCTTACGTTGGCAATATCAGGCGTTTCAGTCATTACCGCTACGCCACTGGCCGCTATACTCTTTACATCGCTCTTTACTAAACTTAAAATAATATCAATATCATGAATCATTAAGTCTAGAATTACACTAACTTCTGTACCTCTAGGGTTAAATTGAGCCAATCTATGTACTTCTATAAACATGGGGTTTAAACGCATGTCTTTAATGGCCAAGTAAGCAGGGTTAAATCTTTCTACATGGCCAACTTGTAATTTCACATTGGCCTCTTTTACCAGATTCATTAAATCTCGCCCTTCTTGTATGGTATGTGTGATTGGTTTTTCTACAAATACATGTTTGCCTTTTCTAATGGCTTGCATGCAAATATCAAAATGTTGATTGGTTGGTGTAATAACATCAATAATATCACATGCATCAATTAATTTTTCTTCATCCATGAATCTTTTTAAACCATGCTTTTCGGTAACTTCTTTTGCATTTTCATTATTGGGGTCAAAAAAACCAATCAATTTTATTCCCTCAATTTCTTTCCAGTTGTTTAGGTGAAATTTTCCTAAATGGCCAACTCCAAACAAGCCTACTTTTAGCATAAAAATATATTAGTTGGTAAAGATAAATATTTCAACCTCTTCAAGCTAGTTAATTTAGTCGAAAATGGCATAGTTCTTCATGTTGGTAAGATCTTCTTCGTTTAGTAAAGTTGTTGCAAATGCTTCTACATGGGGTAACTCGTATTTACAATAAAATGCAAGGGTTTGCAGCTTCCCTTGATAAAAATCAATTTCTTTCTGGGAAATGCTGGTATTGGCCAATTTTTTAGCAGCTAGGATTCCCATTTTTAACCATTGCCACCCTATTACAATAAAGCTCATCATTTCTAAAAAGATGGTTGCATCCGATAAATATTTTTCTGTTTGACCGGCCGATGCATAGCTGTATAATTTTGCAAGTACTTGCTCAATCCTTTTCATTTCAATGGCTAATTGATCTGCAGCTATTTTTAACGATTCGATCTCTGATGCTTCTTGAATGGTAGATTGGATGGTTTTGGCAAGAATGTGTAAGGCATTTCCTTTTTCCATTGTAACTTTTCTTCCCAATAGATCTATTGCCTGAATCCCTGTTGTGCCTTCATATAAAGACATGATTTTTAAATCTCTATAATGTTGTTGAACAGGAAAATCTGTGGTAAATCCATATCCACCTAAAGTTTGTATGGCAAGAGCAGCCGATCTACTTCCATGCTCTGAAGAATAGGTTTTTACTATTGGTGTTAAAATTTCCATCAATAGCCAATATTGGTGTTTTTCATCACCAGAAGACGCATGGGTTAAGTCGTATAATTTATTGCATTCAATACCTAAAGAAAGCGCGCCTTCGGCAATTGCTTTTTGTGTAAAAAGCATTCGTTGAACATCTGCATGGTTGATGATTAATGTGGGTTCTTTTGAAGGATCTTTTTCTCCTGCTATTCTTCCTTGTGGTCTTTCTAAACAATATTGTAGCGAAGCTTGATATGCTGCCATTGCAACAGAAGCGGCACACATCCCAACACTTATTCTTGCACCATTCATCATTTGAAACATATAGGTTAATCCTTTATGTGGCTCACCTACTAAATAGCCTCTACAATCATTGTTGTCGCCAAATGATAAATGTGTTGTAGCATATCCTTTTTGCCCCATTTTTTGAAAATCGCCTGCACAATAAACATCATTGTATTCCAAGTCTCCATTTTTGTTGACCCTGAATTTTGGAATGATAAATAGTGAAATTCCTTTTACACCCAACGGTGCTCCTTCAATTCTGGCTAAGGTTAAATGAACGAAATTGGAACAGGCTTCATGTTGTCCTCCTGAGATAAAAATCTTTTGACCTTTTATTGAATACAGATCTCCTTCCAAAGGTTTTGCACTTGTGGTTATATCAGAAAGCGAACTGCCGGCTTGAGGTTCGGTAAGTGCCATTGTACCTTGCCATTCGCCTGAAAATATTTTTGGAACATAAGTGCCAATTTGCTCAATGTTTCCAAAGCTGGTAATCAATCCTGCTGCACCAGCAGATAAACCCAAATATCCTTCAACACCATTATTTGCAGCTTGAAATATATGATGAGCTGTACTAAAAATCATCTCTGGTAATTGCATGCCACCATGTTCAAAATTGGCGCTTGCGCCTATCCATCCCTGGGAAGCTGATTCTGTTATGATTCTTTTCAAACATGGATGTGTTAAAACATTTCCATTTCCATCGTATTTAACAGGGTTTTCATCCATGTCTTTAAAATAGGGAGCCATTTCTTGATCAGCCAATAATTTGGCTGATTCAATCATCATCCAAGTTTGCTCTTCATCTAAATGAGCAAATCGTTCGTATTGAAACAAGTCTTTTATTGGATGTACTTCAAACAATAAAAATTTCAGAAAGTCCATGTTGGTGTAACGGGCCATATAGAATTATGATTTAAGAGATAAGAGATAAGAGATAAGAGATATGAGATATGAGATAAGAGATAAAAGATATGAGATAAGTGATAAGCGTTAGCGGGCGGTGCCGCCGTCGATGGTTAAACAAATTCCATTTACAAATGAGGCTTCATCGGAAGCCAAATATAAATAACCATAGGCTATATCAATTGGTTTACCCCAATGACCATTCGGAATCATCGGAATCATTTTTTGTTTCAGTTCTTCAGGAATTGCATCAGTCATTTGTGTTTCAATAAAGCCAGGCGCAATGCAATTGGCAGTGATTCCAAATCTTCCTAATTCCAGTGCCCAAACTTTCGACATTCCAATGATGGCAGATTTTGTTGCTACATAATTGGTTTGTCCATAATTGCCTCTTAATCCAACATTGGATGAAGCAGAAACAATTCTTCCATATTGCTGGTTTTTCATATGCTGCGCTACAATTTGGGTGCAATTAAACACACCTGTAAGATTTACTGCTAAAACTTTATCCCATTCTTCTTCTTGCATTTTTAATAGGGTTTTGTCTTTGGTAATTCCGGCATTATTAATAAGTATATCTATTCTCGAATGGGTTTTTATTATATCGTTTACTGCAGATTCAATAGCAAGCTTATCTGTTACAGACAATTTTGTAAAGTAAACAGCCAGTTGCTTGCTTCTTAAACTAGCAGCAAATGCCTCACCTAGATCGGATTGATCCCATATAAAAACGGTGGCGCCTTCTTGTGCAAAAAGTTCAGCAGTGGCTGCTCCAATTCCAGCTGCTCCTCCTGTTATAATGGCAATTTTATTTTTTAAACGCATAGAGTTGTTTTTAAAATATGATACTAATTAATTCTGCAACATATGCTGGTTTTTCAGCTCCTTTAATTTCTATGGTGCATCCCAAAAATAATTTTACAGAACCATTGGGTTGTTCTTCTACATTGTTTAGTTTGGCAATTAATCTTATTTCGCTGTCTACAGGAACAGGAGAAATAAATCTAGCTTTGTTGATGCCATAATTAAAAAATGTTTGAACATTATCAATAAAAATGATCTCATAAAAAAACTGAGAAGCCAAACTCATGGTTAAATATCCATGTGCAATTGTTTTTCCTCCTGGTAAAAATTGTTTTGCTTTTTCAGTATCTAAATGAACCCATTGAAAATCGAGTGTTGCTGCTGCAAAATCATTGATCATTGTTTGAGTTAGTTTGAGCCATTTTGTTGGACCCGCAGTTGCTCCGATATGATTCTTGATATCAGCAATTCCATTGATGTTAATTTTGGATGAAATGGCAGTATCGATTGGCTTTTGCTTGGTTTCAGTACCTGCAATTTTTGTTGTATTTTTTTGCATTGGGGGCTCTTCTCTGATCTGCACCACTGCTTTTCCTAAAACCCTTCGTTCCATTAAATCAAGTATCGCCATCGGTGATTCTTCCAATGAATAAATTTTATGAATGGGTTGTGCAATTTTACCCTCTCTCATCCAATTAAGCAACTCCCCAAAATTTTTTAAACTATTTGCAGGTTCACGTTCTGCAAAACTTCCCCAAAAAACGCCCACTACAGCAGATCCTTTTAATAAAGCTAAATTGAAAGGCAATTGAGGGATTTCTCCAGAAGCAAAACCCACTACCAAATACCTTCCATTCCAGGCCATTGATCTGAGCGCTGGTTCAGCTAAGGCGCCGCCAATAGGATCATAAACAATGTCTACACCTTGGCCTTGGGTAATTTCTTTGATTGTTAATTTTAAATCTTGATTGGAATAATTGATGCAATAGTCCGCACCTTTTGATTTGCAAAGAGCTAATTTTTCTTCAGAAGAAGCTGCTGCAATTACCCTTGCTCCCATTAATTTAGCTAGTTCTACAGCCGCTATGCCAACTCCGCCGGCAGCCCCTAAAACCAGTATGGTATCTCCTTTTTTTAATTGCCCACGATCTTTTAGTGCATGATAAGAAGTGCCAAAAGTATAAAGCGAAGAGGCTGCTGTAATGAACGACATGGAAGGAGGCATTGGAAATACCCTTGCACTATCTACAAGTACTTGTTCTGCAAATCCTCCCCAAATACTTAATGCCAAAACTTTGTCGCCTACTTTAAAATTGGTTACTTTTTCTCCAACGGCTTTCACAATTCCTGCAATTTCGCCACCGGGCGAAAAAGGAAGATTGGGTTTAAATTGGTATTTATTTTGGATGATTAAGGCATCAGGGAAATTGGCGCCACATGCATATACATCTATTAATACTTCTTTTTGGGAGGGTGAAGGCAGCTCCAGTTCTTCAAGCGCCAATGTTTCTGGTCCCCCAAATGCTTTACAAAGAATTGCTTTCATATTTATGGTTATTAGCTGGGTTGTCAATTTACAAACAATAGTTTAAAGTTCAATGATCTATTTTTATTGTTTCTGGAGTATATAAGTTGTACTATTTGTTTAATTCCTTTTCTTTGTTACAGCTTGCTTTTTTGTACTACATACAGAACTGGGGCATGTACTTATTGTCAATAACTTTTGAGTAGATATTCCAAATGTTTAAAGCAATAAAATTTATTTATGATTCTCTCTTTTTGGTTGATGATTGTACTCATTGCCTATACCTTTATCGGGTATGGATTATTGCTATATGTGTTAAATAAAATCAACTACTTTTTCTGGGGCAAAAAAAACAGCATCAGTAAAAATGATGGACCATCTGTTACAGTAATTGTTACTGCATTTAATGAAGCTTATATTATTGAAGAAAAAATCATCAATACTTTAGCATTAATCTATCCTAAGCAAAGTGTTCAATATATATTCATCACAGATGGTTCATCTGATGAAACAGCTTCGATTGTAGCAAAGTATCCATCTATCAAGGGAATGCATTTAGATGAAAGGAATGGGAAAATTGCAGCAGTTCAAAGGGCAATGAAAGAAATTGAAACAGAGGTAGTGGTGTTTACCGATGCAAATGCAATGCTAAATAAAGAAGCATTGATGAATATTTGTAGGCATTACCTTGATCCAAAAGTTGGAGCCGTAGCCGGAGAGAAAAGGGTGCTTATCGATGATCATTCGGATGCAACAGCCGGAGAAGGATTTTATTGGAAATATGAATCAACATTAAAGCAATGGGAAGCTGATTTGTATACAGTGGTTGGAGCTGCAGGAGAATTATATAGTATTCGTACCTCATTGTATCAACCCATAGAACAAGATACAATACTAGATGATTTTATGATTTCTATCAATATTGCCTTACAAGGATATAGCGTTGTTTATGAGCCAGAAGCTTTTGCTACAGAAACTTCATCTGCTAATACCCAGGAAGAATTGAAAAGGAAAATTCGTATTGCAGCTGGCGGAATTCAATCAACAATACGATTGTGGCGATTATTGGTTCCTTTTAAGAATCCCATATTAACATTTCAATTTATTAGCCATCGTATACTAAGGTGGGTGGTTGCACCTACTTTAATGGTATTGGCCTTTTTTTTGAATATGGCTTTAGTTGAACAAAAAGGAATTTATTCGGTTTATGGTTTACTATTTCTAGTACAATTGAGTTTTTATGTAGTTGCTATTATAGGATTCGTTTTAGAAAAGCAGCATGTAAAACTACAATTGAAGGCTTTTTTTATTCCTTACTATTTCTGCTTAATCAATTATGCAATGATTGCTGGTGCATACAGGTACTTTTTTACCAAACAATCAGTGTTATGGGAGAAGGCGAAAAGAAAACGCCCGATTTAAATAAAAACAAGATAGAAGTGAATGCTATTTTAAGCATTGTGTTGCATTGTCTCGTCCTAAAAAACCTTCCATGTTTAAAATAGTGATCTAACGCGCTTACTTATTTACTGCTGCTAAATCGCATATTTAAGGATAAATACGGTTATAATGAGCACAATTGGAAAAACGGAGGTATAGACATGAAAAAACCCCTTGATTATCAAGGGGTTTTACTCATTTTACGCGGACCGGACGGGAAATTACCTGAAGTATAAATGACTCAAAATCAGTCAGTTATGTCTTTTGTTGTGTGTAACCGTTACACACTATTTAAATAATTCATATATTTGTTCCACACCTACAATTACACAAATTATGGGGTTCAAATATTACCTATCTAAAAGGACAGATAAATACCACATTCGTTTGAGGTACTCTTTCAATAAGGGTTCACGACATGATTTTATGGTAGGGGTTTATCTGATGGATAAAAAACACTTTAATCCTGATGATTTAGATGTCCCTGTTAAAAAAGGTGATACTGATTCAGTTCATAAAAATAGGGTACTGAAGGGGTTAAAAAGGGACTTAGAGGAGATTGTGGATGTTCTTACCCTAAACAAAGAAACCCCAACTGCTGAATTGGTTAGGGAGAGGTATAATGCACTCCATTCTAATAGGATATTTGATACCGATAAAGGGGTTAAGGTAAACCATTACTTTGTGGTTAAGAAGATTGATGAATATTTGGAAGATGCAAAGGATAGGGTAGCAATTGGAGATGGATTGAGAAAATCATCATATCAGAAGATTGAAAGGATATTGAAGAAGTGGAAGACCTTCTTTGAGTTAAAGGGATTATCGTCTATTCAGTTCATTGATTTAGTGAATAGACAAGGTTTATTTAAGGAGTTTGCAATTTGGTGTTTAGAGAAGGATAACAACTTTGCTAATTCATCTATCAATAAATACAATACCACATTTAGAGGATTTATGAGATGGGCTCATAAGAAAGACTTCCATAACATTGATTTGTTCCGATTTGATTCGCCACATCTTAAAGAATC
>CANGTR010000060.1 GCA_947456855.1 Sphingobacteriia bacterium
CCTGTAAAAGCACCACTCCATGAATTTCCACCATCATTGGAGAATTGAAAATCATACGCTGGGCGATATACTCTTTTAGGATCTTTGGGATCATATACCAATGTGCTGAAATAAAAAGGACGAGCAGTTAGATTTTCATTGGATGGTTTCTTTACCCAAGTTTCGCCCTCATCTTCAGAAACATATATACCCGAAACTTTTGCTTCTACGATGGCCATTAATGCTGAAGGTTTAGACGGATTGATCGTAATAACGATTCTCCCAAATTCTCCTTCTGGCAATCCTTTGGTTAGTTTATTCCAAGTTTTACCGCCATCAGTAGATTTAAATAAACCACTTCCTGATCCACCAGAATTAAATGCAAATGCTTTTCTTCTAAATTTCCACATAGAGGCAAATAAAGTGGATGGTTTTGTTGGATGCATGGCAATATCCGCACATCCTGTTTCTTCGTTTACATATAAAATTTTATTCCAAGTTTTTCCACCATCAGTTGTTTTGTACAACCCACGATGTGTTGAATTATTCCATAAAGGACCTGGTGCTGAAACATAAACCGTTTTTTTATCGGTAGGGTCTACCAATATTTTACTAATACGCTCTGTACTATCTAAGCCAATTTTTTGCCAGTTATTTCCACCATCAGTTGTTTTATACAATCCATCTCCATAAGAAACTGAATTTCTCATATTGCTTTCGCCTGTTCCTGCATAGACCACTTTTGAGTTACCAGGTTCAATTGCCAATGCTCCTATAGACTGACAATACTTATCGAATAATGGTGTAAAGCTGAGCCCCCCATTTTGACTTTTCCAAATACCGCCGCCAGCTGTACCAACATATAAGTTCAATTGACCATCAGCAGTAATTCCTTCAATAGCAGTGATTCTTCCACTCATGGTAGAAGGCCCAAGAGGCCTAGCGCCCATTACTTGGAAATAGGATGAGTTGATGGTAGTTTGAGCATTAACACTTAATACGCCAATCAAAAAAAATCCCGCAATTGTATTTTTTAGTTTCATAAAAATTCGTTGAATAAAAAAACTGCTACCGACTCTGCTTAACAAAGAGTACAATAGCAGTTCATAAATTTATTTAATTTAGTTGCCGTTGAAAATACCAGCGTCAACTGTTGGATTGATAGTGATTTTTTTATTCACCATCATCATTTGACCTTGGTCTTGTTTGAAAGCCATCTTAATTCCAAAATCAATCGTTTGATAATCTAAATATTTTACAGCAGACTTCACTTCCTGTCCTTCTTGTTTTACAATTGACTCTATTTTATACACCAAATAAGTTTTGGTATCAAAAAAATAAGTTTTGTCATTGCCATTTTTACTGGTCATTTTAATTTTAAAATACTCATTGCCATCTTCTTCGTCTTTACCTAAGAACTCCACGGTTGACCCCTTAGATTTATAATCAACAAAAGCATCTTGTATATCCAAATCATCAACTTTTTGTTTCAATTCATCATCAGATATTGGACTTAGAGTTGCTTTACCTCCGAATGGATTTTGAGACCAACCTTTTGTTGGAGTAGTAATATCAATGATTTTATTTCCTTGAAATTCTGCATCAACACGTGTTCCTTTCATATGAACACCTTGCATGGTAAATGGTATTGCAATTCCTTGCACTTCAATCTGACCTTCCACTTTTATAGATTGCACTTTGGCCCACTTATCGGCACCACCAATTGCAGTGATATACTTTGCAATAACTTCATCGGCAGTTTGTGCGTTTAGATTAAAAACCGCTGCCATAGAAACAGCTAAAAATAAAAAGACTTTTTTCATAAATGTTGGTTTGATAGTTTAAATATAATTGGTAGCAATAAGCTGCAAAATATTACAAAGAGATACATGTTTTGGTGAATAATGGTCAACGGCGAAAATTGAATACAAGGGGTTTATTAACATGATTTGAGCGCTTCTTCAACTGCTACCGAATTGCCCAATGAGGCCGCTTGTGCAACCTTTAACTTCAATTTTAACAACGCAATCAAAAGAAAAAAACCATTATTTAAGGTCTTTCACGCATCTGAATCCAACATGATTGGTACCTGTTCTCCAATCACCTTTTCCTCTTGTACCCATCATATATCTGGTACAATATTGATCGGTACATAAAAAAGAACCGCCTCTATGTACTTTTTTTGGAACTCCAGGCTCTGAAGGATCGTGGCTTTTTGCGGGGCCTTTAGGATTTTTAGCTACTCCTTGCGATTTTAAATTGGTATAATAGTCTTCGGTAAACCAGTCTTCGCACCATTCCCAAACATTGCCTGCCATATCGTATAACCCAAACCCGTTTGGTTGAAATTGCTTCACAGGAGCAATGCCTGCAAATCCATCTGCTTTACTATCATTACTAGGGAAAGTTCCTTGAAAAGTATTGCCCATGTATTTTCCATTGGGCTTGAATTGATTGCCCCATGCATACATATTACCAGTTAGACCGCCACGTGCTGCAAATTCCCATTCAGCCTCTGTAGGCAACCTTTTTCCGGCCCATTTTGCATAAGCAACTGCATCTTCCCATGCAATATGTACAACAGGATTATTTTCTTTACCTTTTATTGAACTTCCTTCCCCCAATGGTTGACGCCAATTGGCATGTTTTACATAAGACCACCATTGTAAAAAATTATCTAAATTAACCGGTTGAGAGGGGGGTGAAAAAACAACTGATCCTGCTACCAACATGTCTGGCATAGCATCAGGAAACTCCTCCCTAGTAGGCGCTTGTTCTGCTACGGTAACATATTTGGTACTTTTTACAAAAGCGGCAAATTCGGCATTGGTAACTTCATGTTCATCCATATAAAATGGATCGAGTTTTACTCTATGAATTGGCCTACAATCTTCCATCGCGGCTTTTCCTCCATCTTTTATTCCAACCGGATTGGGTGCACCCATACTGAATTCTCCTCCAGGAATAAATACCATTCCTTTTGGAATTGTGCTGCCCGGCTTTACATCATTGAATATGGTTGGTTGAAATTCTTTTGCACCACCATTCATATAAAGTACACTATCTCCTGGCAACATTTCTTTGGTACAAGAAATAGCATTGCTAACGCGCCAGTCCTTCACAGCAACTGAATCAGTCGTTACATTTGAATCGGTGTTAACCTCAATACTTTCCTTTTTGGAATTTTCGTTATTGCAAGCAAGAAAAAAAATGGATAAAAAAGGTATAAACAAAAACGAACTCGACTGTTTCATTGAAAATCTATTAAAATGTAAATTAGTTTAAAATATTGTATGAAAAAACAATAAAGAGGCTACCCCGCCTTAGGGGATGACCTCAGTTTGCTCAATTACTTTCCGATACAGAACTTACTAAAAATAAAATCCAATTGATCTTCGTGGGTAATTTGTCCGGTGATGGTGCCTAAATGATGCAAACATTGCCTTATATCCAGTGCCAATAAATCTCCAGGGATACGATTTTCTAGCCCTTCTCTAACTTCTTCTAATGACGCTGCTAATTGAAGTAATGCCTGGTGATGTCTGGCATTGGTTACAATGGTAGATTCTGTATTGATATTACCAGTGATGGTTTTCTTAACCAACATTGATTTTAGTTCATCAATATATTGATTGGATTTTGCAGAAATAAAAATGCAGTTTTCAAATTGCTTAAACTTTTTGATGGCTTGTTCTTTTGAATGGTCTGTTTTATTTCCTACAAGAAAATAATTTAATTGCTCGGCTTCAAATTCATCTACAATTTTTTCTAACTCAACAACTTCCATTTCTTCTACATCAAATAAATACAAGACTAGTTGTGCTGAGCGCATTTTTTCTTTACTCTTACTTACACCTATTTGCTCAATAGTATCTTGGGTATGTTCTCTTATGCCTGCTGTATCTATTAATCTAAACAGTACACCTTCTATATTCAATACTTCTTCGATGGTATCTCTGGTTGTTCCGGCAATATCACTTACGATAGCCCTGTTTTCATTCAACAACGTATTTAGCAAAGTAGATTTGCCCGCATTGGGTTTTCCAATGATGGCAATTTGTACCCCGTTCTTTATTACATTGCCTAATTTAAATGAATCAATTAATTGCTGGGTTGTATTTTGTAATGATCCAATTAAATTTTTAAACTGCGTTCTGTCTGCAAATTCTACATCTTCCTGAGAAAAATCCAACTCCAATTCTATCAATGCAGAAAAGCTGATCAACGCTTCACGCAACTGTTTGAGATCATTGGAAAAACCACCTCGCATGGTATGTAATGCGGCTCTTTGGCTAGCTTCAGAATTACTGGCAATTAAATCCGCCACGGCTTCTGCTTGGGTTAAATCCAATTTCCCTTTTAAGAATGCTCTTTGCGTAAATTCACCAGGCTTGGCCATTCTAATGCCTCTTGAAGCAATTGCTTGGATTATTTTTTCTTGAATAAATGGAGAACCATGGCAGCTTATTTCAATAACATCTTCGCCAGTATATGATTTGGGATTTTTGAATAGACTTAAAACTACTTCATCTAAAACAATGCCATTGTCTTTTAGCAATCCAACATGAATACTATGTGAAGCTTGTTCAAGTAAATTTTTTGAAGGGAATAAATCATTCATTACCTCAAATGTTTTTGGGCCACTCACTCGAATCACCCCTATTGCTCCAATACCAGGCGCAGTAGCTAGCGCTACAATAGTATCATCCCAACCCTGCAATGAAATATTCATATGCGAATATACAATAGCCATTCAAACCAACCGAGCATTTATAATTTGCAAAGGAAATAAAGCAGGCAGCGACGAATGGGCTTTTTAATTGAACTATTTTAAAGCAAAAAATCCCTGAAGAGCCTTTCAAGAATTTTATCCATTGCGGCTTTTATCGATTCATAAAAATTATTTTAGATAAAATTATTGGGCAGCGATGAAGGGAGTTTATTGCTTTAAAAATTAAAGAAGATAAAATTATTGGGCAGCGATGAAGGGGTTTATTGATTGATTAATAAAAAAATGCCCCTTCTTTTGGAAGAGGCATTAATAATTAGATGAAGTTTATTTATTCTTCTGAAACTAGGAAAGTAATACTTTGCTTGTGGCGATAGATTACGTTTCTACCATTCTGTACTGCAGGCTTCCATTTAGGACCTTTGGTAATTACACGAACAGCTTCAGCCTTTGTACCATATCCGGGATCGTTTTCAGCAACAACATCACTGATAGAACCGTCTTTTGATACTATGAAAGATACTATTACAGTGTATTTTCCTGGAGGCGCTCCGTTTTCAACAGGTAAATCTCTGTTCAAATTACGCTCTAAGTATTTAGCCCAAGCAGGTAATCCACCAGGGAATTCTGCAGCAATTTGTACCACAGTAAATACTTTATCGTAATCTTCTTCAACTTTAGGAGCTTCTACAACACCTGTTCCAGATTCAACTGGAGGCGCAACTATACCATCATCTTTGGCACCTTCCTGATTAATAGAACCGATTTTAGTGTCTTCTAATTTTTCTACTTCCTTAATTTCATCATCTTCCTTCACTTCCTCATCTTTTACAATTTTAGGAGGGGTGAATTTAGTGATTTCCACTTTAGGAGGTTCTTGTTTTGGAGGTGGCGGCGGAGGCGGTGGTTCAACCTTTTTTTCTTGTTGTTGCACGTTTTCCAAAGACACATCTTGCACGATGATTTCGGACTTTCCTTTTTTGGCAGTATTGGCAATAATAGAACCTACCAATAATAAGGCGCAAATAAGGAATGTTCCTACTAAAGCATAAGTAATACGCTTATTGTAAGTTTTACGTAAATCATAAGCACCATATTCTTTATTCCGGCCTTCGAAAATAAGGTCTAGAAAATCGGCTGTTAAAATTTTATTTACGTCCATTGTAAAATTTGTTAAATGTTAGTTCTTGTTTTGCTTATTGCGCACCTGTTGCTGCACCGTTTTTATCGGAAATTTTTACCAACTGTTCTTCTATTTCAGAAATATCAACCAACGCATAGCGTTTTAATACATTGATCGACATTTCATCGAGAATATCAATCACATTTCTGTAAGTACATTCTGAAGATGGTTTTACAATAACAACTAAATCTTTTTCAGGTGTTCTTTGTTTTTTATCCATCAACACAGTTCTTATTTCTTTGAAAGTGCTCGATTTAAAATTGGATGCATCTGGCAATAACTGTCCTTCATAATAAAAAACATTATTAAAATCGCCTAAAAGCAGGGTAATAACACCTGACTCCTTCGCCTTATTTTGGTCTTCTGGCTTATCTGCATCTTTTGGTAAAAAGAGCTTCATGGCCGTTGGTTGACTCATGGTTGTGGTGAAGATGAAAAACGTAATCAACAAGAAACCCAAATCCACCATGGGAGTTAAATCTACTCTTGTTGATAATTTTTTTCCTTTTTTGACGCCGGGGCCTTTCTTGTGTCCGCCGCCGCTCGAAGTATCCATTTCTGCCATGTCGGTAGAATTTAATTTTTTTTATAAATAATTATTCTTCTCTTTTCTCGCCTGCCTGATTCATTTTCCATAAATCTGTACCTACTGGCGCAGCTTCTGGCGTAGTAATCATCTGGAATTTCAAGATATCATTCTTTTTGAACGCATCGATGATAGATTTGAATGCAGGAAATTTAGCAAGATTGTCTCCCTTCAACAAGAAGGCAGGTTCTTTTTGTCCTAAATATGCATCTTTAATAACCCTCATCCATATAGTTAGCTCATTATTGGCGGTATCTTTTACTGGTATTCCAGGTAATCTATCTCCTTTTCTTTGATCTTCAGGCATTGCTAAAAAAGAAGCCATACTACCCAATGGTGCCCCAAAAAATAATGCATTTTGAAATGCTTTAAGATCTAGGTTAAGGTTTCTTGTGGTATTCAACGTATTGGCAACCACTTCTTTTTTGGCTTTATCGTCCATTTCAATGAACACTTTACCATCCTTATCTAAAATAACCATTACATAATCCTTTTGGGGGGCTACTTTAGCGGCTACTGAATTGGGCGTAGTTACAGCAATGGCTTCGGAAGGCTTAAACTTTGTCGTTAAAATGAAGAACGACAATAAAAGAAAGGCCACGTCGCACATTGCAGTCATGTCGATAGTAGTACTCTTGCGAGGTAATTTGGCTCTACCCATTATTATTTTTTTACAATTTCACTAATTAGATTCTAAAGAATTGCAATTCCATAAACAATCAATGATTATTTATAGTTGGCTGCAAAACTTTGAGTTAAAGTGAAACCAGATTCGTCAATTCCGTAAGTGATGCCATCAATACGAGTAGTAAATACATTGTACATGATGATCGCTACTGCTGAAGTACCGATACCTAAAGCTGTATTAAATAAAGCCTCAGAAATACCTTTTGATAATTCACGAGCTGCGTCTCCGCCACCTTCATCTCCTAATGCAGAGAATGATTTAATCATACCTAATACCGTACCAAATAGTCCTAACAAAGTTGCAACTGAAGCAAGTGTTGAAAGAAATACCAAGTTTTTTTCTAACATCGGTAATTCTAAAGCTGTTGCTTCTTCTACTTCTTTTTGAATGTTTAGTACTTTTTGTTCTGTATCGAACTCCGTATTGCCAATCATTTCTTTGTATTTTTTCAAACCTGCTTTCATTACATTACCAACAGATCCTTTTTGCTTATCGCAAGCAGCCAATGCTTTGTCTACTTCTTTGTTGGCTAAATGAAACTGAACGGTACGAACAAATTCTGCAATGCTTCCAGAACCTGCAGCTTTGGTTACTGTTAAGAATCTTTCAATACAGAAAGTAATAACAATAAAGAAACTACCAATTAAAACTGGTACAACAATTCCACCCTCATACATTTTACTTAAACCAGCTTTAGGTCCTTTATGCTGTGGCCAAAAACCACCACTTGGATCTGGCGTAGTGAAATTACTAGGTGCTCCTAATACAAATCTCCAGATAACATAACCCAAAATAATACATGCTAATGGAGCGATCCATGAAATTGCGTTGCCACTCTTCTTTGGGTGAACTGAAGGTGCACTTTTTACCGCTGCGGTTGGTTTTGTTTCAGCCATGACTCAATTGATTTTTGTTTTTTAAAAATTTACAGTTGGTTTAAAAATTTTGACCCCACAATGCTACTAAAAAAATCCTTTATAATTAAAAACTTTTCTGTCGCACCAAAAGGGCTTACAAAGTAGGGATTTTATTTAAAGCAACAAATTATCAATGCATAAACTTTCATTCCTTTTTACCGATTTTATCAAATTTTATTGCCTTTCATCAAACTGTTCCTCGAAAATATTGTTAAATCCCACACATTTATATCTTTATCCCTTTATCTAACTATTAATTATTTCAATGAAAAAAATTTTAATCACATCAACTACTTGGGCACTTGCTGTTGGTTTATTTGCACAGCAAAGGCCTCAGAACCCAACGCCACAAGGGCCTACAACCCCTGTCCCAACTACACAAACGCCACCAAATGGGGCCACTCCCCCTGCAGGCATGGGCGGTTTTGGAGCTGCTCAACGTCAAGGTCCTAAAGCCTATAAAGACGTGATTACTTCAAAAGCCGTTACAAAGCAAGGATTGTTTACTGTACACAAGGTTGAAGACAAATATTATTTTGAGATTGCCGATTCAATTTTTGGTAGAGAAATCTTATCAGTAGTTCGTTTTGCTAAAGTGCCGGCAGGTGCTGGTTATGGGGGCGAAATTGCCAACCAACAAAGTATTAGTTTTGAAAAAGGTCCTAATAACACTGTTTTCTTAAGAACCATAACCTTGGTTAATCAAGCAGCGGAAAATCAAGACATCTACAAGGCGGTTACTAACTCAAATTTAAACGCTATTGCTTCTGCATTTCCAATTGCTGCATTGGGTAAAGATTCTTCTGGAGTGGTTATTGATGTTACAGACTTCTTCAAAGGAGACAATCAAGCTGTAAGCGTTAACCCCAATATTAAAAGAAGATACAGCCTATCTGCTTTGGCGCAAGACCGCTCTTATATAGGTAAAATAACTACCTATCCAATTAACACAGAGATTGTTACAGTAAAAACATACCAATCTGCCCCTTCCCTAGGACCTAGTATACCAGGTTTACCTCCAGCAACAGGAATCGCTGCTGCTAGAGATGCAGGTGCAGTAACCATGGAAATCAACACCTCATTATTGTTATTGCCTAAAGTGCCTATGCAACGTAGAATTGCTGATAAAAGAGTAGGATTCTTTACCGATGAATTTGTTCGCTATAGCGATTCGCAGCAGAAAGTAGAAGACATAAGTTTTGCTGTTCGTTGGAGATTAGAACCAAAAGATGGGGAATGGGAAAAATGGAGAAGAGGCGAATTGGTTGAACCTAAAAAGCCAATTATCTATTATATAGATCCCGCTACGCCAAAACAATGGAGATTTCACCTAATTGCAGGTATCAATGATTGGCAAGCTGCTTTTGAAAAAGCAGGATTCAAGAATGCAATTATGGGTAAAGAATGGCCAGAAAACGACACAACAATGAGTATGGAAGATGCTCGTTTCTCAGTGGTTCGTTATTTTGCCTCAGATATAGCAAATGCTTACGGACCAAATGTTCATGATCCAAGAAGCGGAGAAATATTAGAGAGCCATATAGGTTGGTACCATAACGTAATGAAATTGGTACACGATTGGTATATGCTTCAAGCAGGCCCAAGTGATCCGGGTGCACGTAGCATGAAGTATGATGACCAATTAATGGGCGATTTAATTCGTTTTGTTTCTTCTCATGAAGTAGGCCATACTTTAGGCCTTCGTCATAATATGGGAAGCAGTAGCCAAACTCCTGTTGAAAAATTAAGAGATAAGCAATGGGTTGAAGCAAATGGCCATACCGCATCTATCATGGACTATGCTCGTTTTAACTATGTTGCTCAACCAGAAGACAATATCAGCAGAAAAGGATTGTATCCAAGAATTGGCGATTACGACAAATGGGCTATGAAATGGGGTTATGGTTATATCCCAGGTAATACAGAAGATGAAACAAAGATGAACAGCAATAAAATGGTTACTGCTGCTTTAAAAGAAAATCCTCGTCATTGGTTTGGCACCTACGAAAGTGGTAATAGAGTTGATCCAAGAAGCCAAAGTGAAGACTTAAGCGACAATTCTGTTAAAGCAAGTGAGTATGGTGTAATGAATTTAAAGAGAGTGATGAAAGGTTTACCAGAATGGACTAAGGAAGAAGGTGATCAATACGAAAACCTTGCCAATATGTATGTTCAAACCCTAGGTCAATTCAGCAGATATATTGGACATGTGAGTACCAATATTGGTGGAGTTTATGAAACATTCAAAACAGTAGAACAAAACGAAGCTGTTTATGAAATTGTTCCTAAGACTCGTCAAAAAGATGCAGTTGGCTTTATTAATAAAAATGTTTTTGAAACACCAACATGGTTAGTAGATCGTGCAATGTGGAATAAGTTCAACAATCCTATTAGCGCAGATCCTATCATGAGCTTACAAGAAAGAACTTTAAATAGTATTGTAAGTACAGACCGTTTGGGTCGTTTACAATTAAGTGCTGAACGTTTTGGCTTAGATAAAGCCTATACTGCAATGGAGCTATTGAACGATGTTCAAAGCACTGTATTCAATGAATTAAGCAGCAAAAAAACCATTGATACCTATAAGAGAATGTTGCAAAGAGCATATGTAGATAGATTAACTGCTATTTTAAATCCATCTGCCGCTCCTGCTGGAGGCATTACCATTTCATTTGGAGGTGCTCCTAGCGCTGGTATTGATGCAAAGAAATCTGACGTTACTGCAATCGTTCGTGCACAATTAGCAAGCCTTCGCGGTCAACTAAATGGTGCTGCTGCAAGTACAACAGACAAAATGAGTAAAATTCATTTAGTTGACTTAACTGAAAGAATTAAAGAAGCGCTAGACCCAAAATAGACTGAAATATTTAAAAGTCAACCTACTCAAAACCTCACAGAATAAAGTCTGTGGGGTTTTTTTATGGCATAATTTTTGAATACTTTTACAAATGAAATATTGCTACTTATTGTGTTTGTTGATTGTTTCAACTACCGTTTTTTCTCAGAAAAAAGAAACTGTTTGGGGCTACCTAAAAGACAGTGTTACCAATGAGCCAATTGTATTGGCAAGTGTAGCCAATTTTGAAACAAAGAAAACAGTTATGTCGAGCAATATTGGAAGATTTAAAATTGAGGTATCAGACAATCAAATCCTTTCATTTGCGGCTGTTGGCTATCACTTCGACACGCTTGCATTTCATAAATACTTACTCATAAAAGATACCCTGTATTTATACCTGAAGCCTCTAGCGCGTTCATTGGGCAATGTAACCGTATATACAAAATCTACCAATACTTACAGAGAAGACAGTATAGAAAGGAGAAAAGATTTTATGGGAGATCGGGTACAATATGCAATTCCAGTTGCTGCATTATCCAATACAGGAGCAGGATTGGGAATTAATTTAGACAGGTACTCAAAGCATGAAAAAGCAAAACGAAAAGCATTTGCTTTTTTTGAAACCAATGAAAAAGAAGAATATATTAATTATAGATATTCTGCAGAATTGGTAAAAAAATACAGCGGCCTAAAAGATGATGCACTACAAAATTTTATGCAAGAATCACGCCCTTCCTATGAATGGTTGCGTAAACACAAGACTGAAGAAGATATTAAATACTATATCAACGACCAGCTCAAGAAAATTAAGAGATACGAGTTATGAGATATGAATTATGAGTTATGAGATATGAGATATGAATTATGAGATATGAATTATGAGATATGAATTATGAGATATGAGATATGAGTTATGAATTATGAGATATGAGATACATTTCATAATTCTTATCTATAACAATGTATCTTTCATCTCTTATCTTTTATCTCTCATCTTTTATCTCTTATCTTTTATCTCATATCTCTTATCTTTTATCTCTTATCTTTTATCTTTTATCTCTTACTCGTATCTAAGCGCCACAATCGGATTCAATCTTGCTGCTTTCATTGCAGGATATATACCAGCGGCCAACCCAACGATTGAACAAATAATAATTCCTATTGCTACCCATGCCCATGGAATAATGAATCCGGTTTTCAGAATAATTCCAAAAATATTGCCTACTAAAATACCTAAGATAATTCCAAAAATTGCTCCCAACAGACTAATGATTAAACTCTCGTATAAAAATTGCTGACGAACATTACTGCTTTTTCCTCCAATGGCTTTAATCAATCCTACTTCTTTGGTTCTTTCATTTACCGAAACAAGCATAATATTCATTAATCCAATTGCTGCACCTATCAATGTAATTAAACCGATAGCACTTGCTGCCCCTGTAATACTTCCTAAGAAACCAATAAATAATTCAGCAAATTTATCGCTCTTCTCCACTACAAAATTATTGTCTTCGATCGGCTCTAATTTTCTTACCGCTCTAAAAACAGAAGTTGCTTCATCTGTTGCAACAGGCAATTCTTTTACGTTTTTAACAACAACACCCAGCAAATAAGAATTACTGCCGTTTCCAAAACGCCTTACGTTAGTATATGATGTGAGGACCATATCATCCTGCCTTAGCAAAGCACTTGATCCCTTGCTTTTTAAAAGACCAATTACACGATAAGGTGTGCTGCCGATTTTAATAATTTTTTCCAAACATTTTTCTGGATAATCTCCGAATAGTTTGGTGGCAACATTGCTTCCAATTAAACAAACATTTCTTCCACTTTGGATATCCAATTCATTTAGATTTCTGCCAATATTGATTGAATATCCATTTACTGCCAAGTAATTTTCATCACCTCCCCACATGGTAATTTGAGGATTTGTTTTTTTATCGCCGTAATGCAATTCTTGCGATCCAGGGCCCCTTCTATAAATACAAACAGCTGCTCCGGGAAAAGAATAATTGGCTTTAAAAAATACTGCTTCTTCTAATCGAATGGGCTTTCCTAAATTGGACTTTTTCTTCTTTAAACCTTGTTTGCTTTTGTTGATTTCATTTCCTTGAGGAGGGCCAAACCGAACCCTTGTTTCACTAAATCGAATATTAAATGCATTAGCACCCATTGAAGAGAAGCTCTCTTTTAAGCTTTGATTCATGGCTTCTATGGCGGTAATAATGCCAATCAAAGCCATAATACCAAAAGCAATGATGGCAACTGTTATACCAGCACGTAATTTATTTCCCCTAACTGTTCGCCAAGCAAGGTTTAAAGAATCGAAAGCATTCATGTAAAGCGTTTAATATTATTTTACCCAATAAAGGTAATTGGGAATGCTTAAACCCTTGCAGCTTTTAGACTATTTATGAAGAGTGGTTAAAAATAGAACCAATTGAGCACTATTGAAGGAAGAACGCCAATAAGAATCACTGCCGATGCCACCAAGATAAGGCCTAATTTAAAATTTGGCGTTATTGATGAAATCTCTGGAACACCTTCTTTAAAGTACATGGATTGTATTACTCTAAAATAATAGTAAACACTTACAGCCGCAAAAAGCACTGCAACCAGAACTATCCAAAGTGATCCGCCAGATTTTACCACTGAGGCCAACATATAATATTTGGCAAAAAATCCAGCAGTTAAAGGAATACCTGCCAATGACATTAGAAAAACTACACCTGTAAATGCCAATACTGGCTGGGCTTTTGCCAATCCATTGAAACCATCAAAAGTATAATCTTTCACTTTTATTAAAATGGCAAAAAATCCAATTGTTGCCAAACAATAAGCTACGGCATATAATAAAATACCCTCTTTTGCTAAATCATTATTGCTGTACAAAGCAAATAGCATAAAGCCAGCTTGTGCAATACTCGAGTAGGCCAACATTCTTTTGATACTCTGTTGAAAAACAGCTGTGATATTGCCTACCAGCAAAGTAGCAACAATTACAAATGACAATAAAATTTTCCAAGAAGGTCCTAGAATAGCAGTATTTGATTCAAACAAATTTAAGAAAGCGAAGAAGCCAGCAGCCTTAACTACTGTTGCCATAAAAGAAGTAAATACACTTGGGGCACCATCGTAAACATCGGGCGTCCAAAAATGGAATGGTGCTGCAGACACTTTAAAGCACATTGAAACAAATAATAAAATCAAGCCTGCAATCTGCAAGAATGATGTTGGCATTGCACCTGCAGTTACCGCCATAGTAGAAGAAACTTGCAAAGAAAAAGACCCTGTAGCGCCGTAAATAAGGGCAATACCCATCAATAAGAGACCTGTAGAAAATGCCCCCATTAAGAAATATTTTAAAGAAGCTTCATTGCTTTTTAAATTTCTTTTTTCTGCTCCTGTTAAAATATACAATGGTATCGACATGATTTCTATACCTAAGAACAACATCAATAATCCATTAAAAGAAGTAAGTATACTTGTTCCGCATAAAACAAAGAAAATCAATGCATAATAGTCTGCAACATTAACACCTGTTTTTTCAATATCCGAGCCACACAACATTACAAAAATTAATGTTGCTGCAATTAAGATGGAATTAAAGAATAAGCCAAATTTATTAAAATGCAATAAATCATGGGTGTCTACATTGATAGAGAAAATGCTATAGCTATCCAATAGATTCATGGACAACAATAAAATCAAAGAAACAATTGCAGTTGTAGTTACTGCAGATTTTTTTTGAAGCAAGATGCCACTAAACATCATTACTACACCCATAATTGCTGAAAATATAATTGCGTTCATAATAGTTAAAGATGTTCGATTTACTTTTTTACAAATAAAGCTTCTACACTCGTTTTAGTTAAATCAATCATTGGTTGAGGAAAAACCCCAAATACAATAATTGTAATTGCAATAATTACCAATACCAATTTTGTATTTAAACTGATATCAGTTGCTTGCTCGGTAACAGTATTCAAATTTCCATAGATAACACTTTGCACCATATTCAAGGTATACACTGCCGCTAAAATAATACTAACGCCAGCTGCAGCTGCAATAAACACATTGTATTGGAAGAGCCCACTAAACATTAAGAACTCTCCAATAAACGCATTGGTTAAAGGAAGTGCTACATTGGCCAAAGCCATTATTACCAAAAGAATTGCCATGGCAGGTGCTTTCTGGGCCAACCCTCCTAATTCACTTAATTTTCTGGTACCCAATTGTTTTTCAATTAAATCCGCAACAATCCATAAGCCTATCACATTCACGCCGTGAAAAAACATTTGTATCATCACTCCATCAAATGCAGCTTTATTATTGGTAAACATGGCAGCACACATTAAGCCAATATGAGCTATTGACGAATAAGCAATCAAACGCTTAATATCATCTTGCTTGATGGCAATTAGTGAAGCGTACAACATTCCTATTACAGATAAAATAATAATGACGAATGAATTATTGGCTGCTGCATTTGGGAAAACAGGTAATAACCAACGGAACACTGCAAATACACCCATTTTAACCATTACGCCACTCAATACCATTGTTGTAGCCGTTGGTGCCTGTTCATAGGCATCTGGTTGCCATGTATGCAATGGGAAAATGGGCATTTTAATTGCAAATGCAATAAAAAACAACCAAAACACATAAGACTGTTGATGGTTGCTAAGTTGTGCCTTGTAAAAAGATTGTAAAGCAAAAGAATGATCTGCTGTATGAAAATACACATACAAGATACCAACCAACATTAGCAAAGAGCCGATAAAAGTGTACACGAAAAATTTAAAAGTAACTGCAATCCTTTTTTCTCCTCCCCACAAAGAACACAAAAAGTAAACTGGAATTAAAGCCAATTCCCAAAAGAAATAAAACAACAGCGCATCGGCTGCTAAAAAAACGCCCATCAAACCTGCTTGAGTAAGTAACATCAAGCCAAAAAAAGATGCAGGGTTTTTGTA
>CANGTR010000061.1 GCA_947456855.1 Sphingobacteriia bacterium
AGTTGGTCCTTATCATCAAATGCGTTCCGCAGAAATGATTGATGGAAAAGAACCTGAGATTTATCGCTTTTACAGCATTAAAGAAATCAGAGAAATGATTACCAAATTGCAAGCACTTACTGTAGCACCGAAGCAATAATACATTTTTAAGGCACCGGATCCCAACCAGAACCGCCGCCTGGTCTGCATTTGCTGAATCTTTTGATGAATAACCATCCGCCTTTAAATAGCCCGTATTTTTTAAGCGCTTCTTCCCCGTATTGAGAACAGGTAGGAACAAATCGGCATTTAGGTCCCATCGCTGGGGAAATAATGTATTGGTAAATTTTAATGAAGGGAATAAACAAATAACCCAACGCCTTTGCAATGGAAAAGGAATTTCGTTGATTGTCTATTTCACATTGCTTACACATAAAATTTAATTTCAATAAAATTGATGTAAAATAAATGTAAGGCCATTAGAAAATTTTAAAAATGCTTTACTTAACAGCTTCTCCTATTTTGTCAATCAATTTCTCCAATGTTTTTTCCATTGCCAATTGAAGTTCTTGAAAGACAGGTAATTCTTTTCCAACATATAAAAAGAAAATATTTAATTCAAAAAAATGCAGTGCCGCTGCATTCATTAAATTATGCTTTTGGGTTCTATAAACTTCTCTTAATAATCTTTTGACCCTATTTCGATCCACTGCTTTTTTAAAATTTCGAGAACCAACACCCACACCTGCCTGCACCAAATTTTCAGAAGCAGTTTTATCGAACGTATTTTTTTCGGCAATCGGATCGAGCGAATAAAAAACTTTAATCGGAAATGCATTAACTGTTTTGCCGGAAGTAAATAAAGCTTCCATAGCCTTCCGACTTTTTAGCTTTTGACCTTTACCATATCCGTTTAATTTGCTCATGTTCTACAAAACTAAAAAAGCCCCGTCAAAGAGACGGAGCTTATATTTTTATCCCTACCATTTAATTCCCCAATAAATTAGAAAATCAAACAGCTACCCGAGGGTTGGGCTTATTTTAAACCTTTTTCGCTAGAAACAGATAGTTTCTTACGACCTTTCGCTCTGCGGCTTGCCAATACTTTACGGCCGTTAGCAGATTCCATACGCTTGCGGAAACCATGTACGGTTTTTCTGCGACGTTTGTGTGGTTGGAATGTACGTTTCATTATTAACTTGTTTTACTAACCCTAAAATATAGTTTCTTTTCATTGCTGCAGTCACCATACCGCCGCTTGTGAAAGGACGGCAAAATTAGGAAAAAAAACCTAATGACCCAACAGAATATGCTCTGATTTTAGGGGTTTTCCAAAGAAAATAGCCCCATTGGCATCAAATTGAGCCTTCGAATCGGTAGTGCAAAACCGAATTTGGCCATTTTTGCTGCATGTTGATGCGATGGAGGGATGTTTCTTTAGATATTGAATAAGGCTTTGAGCCACGATTGATCCTTGGGAAATAATGTTTATTCCTTTTGGCAAATACTGCTCAATCTTAGGCATCAACAATGGATAATGGGTACATGCCAATAATATAGTATCGATTTTAGGCCCTTTTTGCATGAGCTGCTGCAAATGCTTCTGCACAAAATAATCTGCACCTGGGCTATTAAATTCATTGTTCTCGATCAAAGGTACCCATAGAGGGCATGCTTCTTGGTAAACCTTGATCGTAGGAAAAAAATGAGCGATCTCTAACAAATAACTATCACTTTCCACTGTTCCATTGGTAGCTAATATGCCAATTTCCCCAGTATCAGAAAATTGACCAATCACTTCAGCTGTAGGACGAATTACGCCCAATACCCTTTTATGTGGATCGATTAAAGGAAGATTCTTTTGTTGTATCGATCTAAGCGCTTTTGCGGAAGCAGTATTACAAGCCAAAATCACCAATTCACAACCTTGAGAAAAAAACCATTGAACGGCTTCTAAGGTATATTGATACACTGTATCGAAACTTCTGGTACCATATGGCGCCCTCGCATTATCTCCTAGATACAAATAATCATATTGAGGCAAAGCTTGAACTAGCTCTTTCAAAATAGTTAGTCCTCCATAACCACTATCAAAAACTCCTATGGGTCCTTTTTCTAATTGCATCATTAAAGATAAAACAAAAAAGACCCGTCTTAACAGACGAGTCTTTTTACAAACAATATATTTAAATTATCCTTTACCAGCGGGTTTTGCTGCAGGTTTTGCTGCAGGTGCAGAAGGCATAGAGCTAGTTCCTAAAGCGGCTTTCCATGCATCTTCAATTTCTTTAGGCAATGGCAATCTCAACTTCATTGCAACCCTAATGGTTAAATTATCCAATAGGTTTGGTTGCACGTATGGGCTAATGGCGTCTGATTTCAATACAATGGTATATTTCTGTTCAGCCACAATTCCAGCCAAAGCTTCCGCAATTCTAATGCGATAAGGATTTACCAATTGCTCATATTTAGACTCTTCCATTTGTTGTTGGTACTGTTGCCAGTTTACCAATTTATAACGCAATTGCAATAACTCTCTGGTGGCTATTTCTCTTGCTTTTGCAGGCATGGTAGCAGAATCTTTTTTAAAGATGCTGTCTCTACGCTGAAAATCACCTACTGAATACTTGTATTCTTCTTGTAAAGAGTCAATTCGATAACTATTCATCAAGGTATCAAGCTTACTGATTCCAGGAAACAAAGACAAAGCAGCTTGCTCATCAAAGTAACCAATCTTGGTATTCTGTGCGCTAGCACTGTTGGTGAAAAGCACGCACACCGCAAATGCAACAGACATTAAAAAGAATTTGTTCATTGTAATGAAATTTATGGTTTGTTGTTTATTGACTAATTTTTAATACCCATTTCCCTCAGCACTTCTTCGCTCTTGTCCAGCTTTGGGTCGGCAAATATAACGGTAATTCCTTCACTTTTATCTAGTACAAAATCATAAAATCGGGCAACTGCTATCTTTTGAATGGCATTGTACACCTTATCCTGTATGGGTTTAACCAATTTTTGGCGTTCTTTAAACAAATCTCCTTCATATCCAAAGCGTTTTTTCTGTAAATCCCGCACTTCTTTTTCCTTTATAAACAATTCGTCCTCGCGCTTTTTCTTTAGATCTTCGGTTAACATAAACTGCTCTGCTTCGTAGTTCTTGTACATTTTATCCAATACTAGTTGCTTATCATCAATTTCTTTCTGCCACTGCTCTCCTACTAGTTGTAATTTCTTATCAGCATCTTTGTATTCGGGTATTTTACTCAATATATACTTGGTATCGATAATGGCATATCGTTGCTGGGCTTGAGTTCCCAACGAAACTAGGCTTAAAACAAATAAAAGAAGTACTGTTTTTTTCATAGATTTTTTTTTAAAGGTTGATTATTCTGGTTCAAAGCCCAACATAAAGGTAAAGCGAGCCGCATCCCTAAATGAGTTGGTTCCAGTAAACCTATCCAATCCTATGCCATAATCAAATCCAAGCAATCCAAACATGGGTAAAAAGAAACGCATACCAACACCAACCGACCTTCTTAACTGGAAAGGATTGTAATCTTTCATGGTATACCATCCGTTTGCTGCTTCAAAAAAGGTCAATGCAAAAATAGTACTGCTGGGGTTTAAACTCAATGGATATCGCATTTCCATAGTGTACTTATTAAAAATAGTAAAGTACTGGCTGGCTCTTTGTTGATCGGGATTAATTCTTGGATTAGAATTTTCATACACCGGATAACCTCTGTGTGCAATAATATCAAAGCCCAATAAAGCAAACTGATTGCTTAAACCTGCGTCTCCCACTTGAAAACGCTCAAAAGGAGAAACCTGTAAATCGGTATTAAAGCGGCCTAAGAAACCAAACTTGGCTGCAAATCGCATTACAAACTGTTTGTTTCTGTCTTCACCATGAGGTTTACCTAAGGGTACAAACCATTCTGCATTGAAGCGCCATTTATGGTATTCAATCCATTGATATGGATTATCAACTGGATTAATATTTCTATTGCCCAAAGAATAAGGCGGGGTAACTTGTAAACTGGCTAAGAAATTAGAACCCGATTTAGGGAATGTAGGTTGGTCTACAGAAGATCTCTGCAAGGCAATCCTGAAGTTCAGGTTATTTACATATCCATTATCCAATCCTGGCAAGTTCACTGGATCAATGGCGTAATTGCTCAACTTATAGCGTGTATAGTTAATACCCATTGATAAAGAAAAATAATCATCAGGCCATTTCAACTGCTTAGCAATACTTACTGTTGCACCGGTTGTAGAAATATAACGCTCATCGGCAATAGAAGGATTAAATGCACCAGTTATTGGATCATTGGTTTGCCCAAACTTGGTATTGAAAATGCTAAAAGTCAAGGCATTTCTTTTTTTACCACCCAGCCAAGGTTCGGTAAATGAGAAATTATAAGAACGGAAAGCCTTACCATTACTTTGAACACGCAAGCTCAACTTTTGGCCATCTCCCATTGGCAATGGATCCCAAGCTTTTTTTGTGAAAATATTTTTGATGGAGAAATTATTAAATGATACGCCTAGCGTTCCAGTAAGCCCAATCAATCCTCCCCAGCCAGCGCTTAATTCCAATTGATCGCTCGATTTTTCTTCTACACTATAATTAATATCCACCGTACCATCTTCCTGATTAGGAACTGGGTTTGGTGTAATTTTTTCTTGATTGAAATAATTCAATTGTGCCAATTCACGAACAGAACGAATCAATAATTGTCTGCTAAACTTTTCTCCTGGAATGGTCCTGATTTCTCTTCTAATCACATACTCTTTTGTACGATCATTTCCGGTGATTCGAACATTTTTAATAGTTGCTTGAGGACCTTCGATAACCCTTATTTCAAAATCGATGGTATCGTTATAAACAGCTGTTTCAATAGGATCGGTTCTAAAGAATAAATATCCATCATCTTGGTATAAACCGCTAATATCACCTCCATCCGGAGAAGAAGACTTCCCTAATTTCTTATTGAGAATTTCCTGATTGTAAATATCCCCTTTTCTAATCCCTAACACTTGTGTTAACAATGAATCGGAATATTTTGAATTTCCCCTCCAAATGATATTGCCAAAATAATACCTTCTGCCTTCATTTACTTTAATATCAATATTTAAATTACCATTGCCCGTTGCGTATACTGTATCATTTTCAATAACAGCATCTCTATAACCAAGGGTATTGTAAAATTCTAAGAGGCTTTCTTTATCTTCTGTATATTTTTTCTCATCAAACTTGGCAGAAGAAAATTTAATTCTTGCGTAAGGATCTAATACTTTCTTGGTTTTTGAAAGGGTTAAAAAACCTCTCTCCTTCATGTATTGATCAAAAGTATAGTGTGCAGGAATTACAATCTTACCGCTATCGTAACTAGGATACAAGGTTAGCCTTGATTTTTCTTTCGAACCTTTTAATTGTTTTTTCAATTTGGCCTCGTCGATGCTATTGTTGCCAAAATTGATATTGCTAATTTTAACCTTAGGCCCTTTGTCGATAATAAAATCCAAGGACAAAGTATTATCAATAGATGAATCTTTTCTTTCAGCAACTTTTACAGAAGTTTCGCGATAGCCTTTTTCTGCATAGAATTTTTTGATTATTTCAGTTGCAGTAATCTTCATGTTTTCTGTTACAACTCGATTAGGAACTAAACCAGTTTTGCCGCGCAAATCATCTGCCTGACCTTTGGGTACCCCCTTAAAATAAAAATTGGCCAAACGAGGTCTTTCGGTAACAACTATTTCTATTTCAATTTCTTTACCAACCACTTTGGTAACATAGATTTCTACATTGCTAAAATAATTCTGTGCCCAAAGTTTGGTGATCGCTTTCGAAAATTGGTCTCCTCCAGGGATAGCAATTTCATCGCCAACGCTAATACTTGAAATAGAGATCAATAAATTCTCATCAAAAAATCGATTGCCTGAAACTTTGATATTGGTTACCCGGTATTTCTTCTGTGTTTTTTGATTAAATAAATTAATCAAATCTGCTTCAATGGAAGTAATAGTAGTGTCAGAGCCAGTTGACTCTTGTGCCAATGCCGATTGAGAGAAAAATACAACAACTACAGCGAACAATAATAATTTAAACAATTTCTGCATCCTGTTTCTGTTTGTTCTGTTGCCGGCTATATACATTCCGCGCACTCAGCAATTAATTTTGGTTATTAGCTGGGCAAATTAGCCCGAATAATGAAAAGGCTTTGTTAAACCTGTATTTGATGGCCTGTTTTTCCAAATCTCCTTTCTCGAGACTGGTAGTTAATAATTGCTTCATAAAGGTTCTCCTTTCTGAAATCTGGCCATCTGGTATTGGTAAAATACAATTCCGCATAAGCCAATTGATACAACAAAAAGTTGCTAATCCTGTATTCGCCGCTGGTTCTTATCATCAATTCAGGATCAGGAAATTCACTGGTAGCAAGGTATTGTTCCAAAGTATCCGCATTGATTGATGCGGGATCAATTTTTCCTGCTTTCACGTCTACTCCTATATTTTTTACCGCATTTACCAATTCCCACCTACTACTATAACTCAATGCCATAATGAGGTTCAACCCAGTATTATGCTCGGTTTGCTGCAAAGCCTCTTGTAATTCAAGAGCAGCAAATTCAGGTAACATATCCAAATTGCCAATTACATGCAATCGGATATTATTTTTATTGAGTATCGGAACCTCCTTATGTATGGTATCAACCAATAAACTCATTAATCCATCTACTTCCTGTTGTGGCCTATCCCAGTTTTCTGTACTAAATGCATAGAGTGTAAGGTATTGTATACCTAGTTCTGCCGCTCCTTCCACAATATCACGAACACTCTCCACGCCATGAAAATGACCGTATAAACGCTCTTGCCCCTTTTCTTCTGCCCAACGTCCATTACCATCCATAATAATAGCAATATGTTTTGGCAGTAGTTGTTTGTTTATTTTTGGCAAAAGGTTTTCTTGTTGAACCATGCACAGTATTTAGTCTGCAAAATTAACAAAATCAATGGTTTCTGAGGATTTAAATACAATAAAAAACAAGAAAATTAATTAGTAGGGCAGCGATAGGTCTGTAAATTGAAAGAAAGACCTAGTTTAAAGGTTAAAAACGCATCTGGTTTGAGACTATTGCCCCTTTGTTTGCCTTTTACACCAATAGAAGAACCTGTTTCGTAACTCCTGTCTTGCAATAAATAGGCAGGCGTTAAGGACCCATCCGGCAATGGAGGGAATGCATCTGGAGCATATAACCCGCTTACATCATCCAAATAATCGGTATTAATAAAGCGGTACATGACTTCTGCAAAAAAATTGGTTCTTGTATTTATGGCATATTTTACACCAAAAGTAAACGGAATACTCAAGGCTGTAACTGAGTAGGGGTTTGAATTTGGATACAAAGAACTTCCTTGCCCTTCGGTACCTAATGGCCTCAATAAATACTTTTCTCCATTCAAAAAAGTATAGGGGTCATAGGTAAAAACACCAATGCCCAGTCCCATATAGGGAGTGAAATTATACCCTTCAAAACCTGGTTGAAATCGGAAAAAATTAAAATCGCCTGCAATACCTAGTTCCCATACATTGGTATTAAAACTCAGGTTTCTTGCTCGATTTACAGGGTTATTACTATATACATCTGAATATCCCAAGAAAGTATATTCTCCAGTAATTCTAACACCGATATAGTTGGAAAGCTGCTTTCTATAAAATATACCAAAAGCCATTTTAGGCGCATTGACTCTAGCATCTGGATTCAAATCGCCAAAATAATGACCAACCCCAACCCCAATACCTAATTCACCCGTATGAACATAGCTATCCATGAGCTGCGATTTAGCACTAAAAAAACTGCAAAAACAGCATACAATAAGAAGGGATTTTTTAAGCATAGGTATCGTAACGATTCTGTAAAATAGCATCAAAATAACTTACCAAAAATGTTAATTTCTTTTATCTAGACCCCAAGTAAGCTTGGTTCGCAGCGTGGAAAGAAATGTATTTTCATTTAACCGCACCAAATTCACTCCAAATTGTTCTTTACGAATAGCCAATTGAACTGTTTTTGGAACAATTTCCCTTCTTGCATCTAATGCACAGATAAACTGATCAGCTCTTCCTTCCACTTCAAAAGAAATAATATTATTATCCGGTACAACAATAGAGCGAACATTCAAATTGTGAGGGGCCACAGGAGTAATAACCAAACTAGAAGAATCTGGAAATAAAATGGGTCCATTACAACTTAAATTATAGCCAGTTGATCCGGTTGGAGTAGCTACTATCAATCCATCCGCCCAGTAGGTATTTAAAAATTCACCATTCATATAAGTGTGAATTTTTATCATAGGCGATGTATCCCTTTTATAAATGGCAAATTCATTAAGCGCAAAAGGAGCATTATCAAATAAAGCCATATTTGAATCTAAATGAATCAATGTTCTTTTATCAATCAAAAAAGTATGGTTCACCAAAGCATCTACTGTAACAGTCAATTCTTCTTTACTAATGCTTGCCAAAAAACCCAGTCGACCGAAATTGATACCAAGTAGTGGAATATTTTTCTCTTTAACCAATGTTACCGCATCTAACATGGTGCCATCGCCTCCCAAACTAATCAAGCAATCGATAGATTCATCTAAATCATCTGATCCACCAAAAGAAATAAGAGAATTGCTTAAATGTGCTGGAATATGAAACTGTTCCATCAAAGTATTGTACAATAGAATACTTGTTTGATGCTTTGCCAATTCTTCCAACAAAATCAACAAAGGATTTTCCTGTTCAATATCTAATCCACGACTGTATATGGCAACCTTCATAACTGTTGTTTTTTTGCGGCGTTGAATTACATGTTGAGGTAAGAAATCAGGTGATGGTAATTTTCCTTTAACTCATTTGCATATTCTTCTTCGCCAAAAAAGTATCTAACTACATAATCATATCGTTGAAATGTTGCTACAATATCAGATACTTCTATTTTATTAATTTTAATTGTAATTACCACTAAACCCGAACTGGCTTCTGTATAAGTATTCAATTGAGTTATATAAGCATCATTGGTTTCTACCAATCTGCTTAATTCACCAAAAGAATAATTTCTTTTATCTGTTTCTAAAACAATTACTGCACCCTTTTCATCAATGCCCAAAAACAAAGAAACCGCTTTCACCAAGTCTTTAGACAATATCACCCCTACGAGTTCTGTTTGATCATTTATTACTGGCAGTAAAGACAAATCGAATTGTGCAATTAATTTCAAAGCACTCAAAAAATGTTCTTCCGATTTAACAGAATATTTTTGTAAGATATTGGGGGAAGATAAATGAATAGCTGCTTCCTCATCATCTAACAAATCGTCTTTAGCAACCACCCCCACAAATTTGTCCTGGCTCAAAACAGGCAAATGCAATACATCGTAATCATCCATTAGCTGTAAAGCAAATGATGCTTTGTCGGCTATATTGAGCGAGGGAAATCCAGTATTTAATAGTTGATTTACAAGCATACCCGGATAATTATTTTATACACTACAAATTAACCGATGAAAGCGTTGAATGCTTTTGTAGAAATACATCCAATATTTGGTTAAATTCAGTAGGCACTTCCATCATTGGAGCATGACCGCACTTATCTATAAAATGGAGTTCTGAGTTAGGAATCAATTTATTAAACTCTTTCCCAACAAAAGGCGGAGTAATTGTATCATTATTGCCCCAAATCAAGCAAGTTGGTTGTTTAATTTGATTCAGCTCTTCCCCTAAATTATTTCGTATAGCGCTTTTTGCTAAAGCAATTATTTTAATCACTTTAACCCTGCTATTGGTAATTTCAAACACCTCGTCTACCAACTCTTTAGTTGCCGTTTCAGGATCATAAAAAGTAAGTTGGGTTTTGTTCTTAATGTACTCGTAATCGCCTCTTTTAGGATAGCTATCTCCCATTCCATTTTCAAATAAACCACTGCTTCCGGTTAACGTTAAGGTTTTTATTAACTCAGGATGTTTTAGTACATGAACCAATGCAACATGACCTCCTAAAGAATTGCCCAATAAATGGATATTGGTATAACCCCTGGCTTCAATAAATTTTTGTACGTATTTTTCTAGGCCTCCTACTGATGTATGAAAAATATCAAGATCAAACAATGGCAAAATGGGAACTACCACTTTAAACTGCTTACTAAAATGACCAACCAAATGCTCAAAATTGCTCATCGCACCAAATAATCCATGCAATAAAAGCAAGGTTTCGCCGGCTCCTTCCTCAACAAATTTGTATTTTTCGTGTTGTTTTATCGTATAATTCATGCAATCCTATTGAAGCAATTGAGGCTAAATTACTGAAAATACAGCAAATAGCAGCTGTTCCGCTCAATCAAGTACACTTATCGAGCAAAGTTCTTGCTCAATGCATCAAAAAAACGAGTAAGCTCTTCGAACATGCCTTTAAAAAAAGGTACTATTTGGCCGAATACTTCAATCGCTTTAGGGCCCAAAAAATGAATGTATGGATACGATTTGGATGCTGCAATTACGGGTGCTTTCAATAAATGCAATTGGGCTAAATAAAATATCAACACACTAAAAACGGTAACATAAATACAACAATATAAAACAATTCCGCCCAATGAATTCAACCAACCCAACATGGTTAATTGCAAGCTGGTTTCAATAATTGCTGCACAAATGCGAACGATTATTGCAACGGCTATCATAATAACAATAAATGCTAAAAATGGCAGCCAAGCAGCTTTAATATGAACCGTATCAGCCATCCATGCTGCTACTAAAGTGCTCATTTTTACGGCGGCGGCCAATCCAATAAAAACTGCAAAAAAGGAAAATATGGCAACAACCAAGCCTTTCTTTACGCCTTTAAAAAAGGCCAAAATAAGCAATCCAAATAAACAAACATCAATAATCATTAAGCCCTATTTATTCAATAACGCTTTTACGGATGCTGCAATTGCTTTCCCATCTGCTTTACCTGCTAATTGCTTAGAAGCTACTCCCATTACTTTACCCAAATCTTGAGGAGAAGCAGCACCAACAGCAAGAATAATGGCTGTAATTTCTTTGGCCAATTCTGCCTCAGATAATTGAGCGGGCAAGAATTTTTCTATTACTGCAATCTCTTCAATTTCTTTTTGAGCAAGATCTGCACGATTTTGTTGTTGAAATATTTCCAAAGAGTCCTTGCGCTGCTTAACCAATTTTTGCAAAAGTTTTAATTCTCCATCTTGATTAATCATGCCATTTGCACCAGGCTCTGTTTTTGCTTTAATTATTTCAGCTTTTATAGCCCTAACACCCCTTAACATGGCTTCATCCTTGGCTTTCATGGCTTCTTTCATTAACTGCATTACTTTTTCTTCTAAGCTCATATGATTATTTTTTATTTTCTTTTAATTGAGATTCCCTGAATTTTTTATAAAATTCTTTGGCAAATTTTTTCATGTCTTCTGTTTGTTCCTGATTTTGAGTAGCCCTCAAATAAGTATCAGCCATCCCCATCAAAGTTTGATAATAAAAATCAGCCATTTCATCTACCATCATGTCTTTGGTCCAAAGGTCTATACGCAATGCCGATTTATCAGCTGCGTCCCAAAAAGCCATCATCATAGCCCTTGCATCTTGTTTCATATCTGCTGTGCTATCCGATGCAGACCATTGAATATTTTGAGGTACTTTATGCTCATCTAAAACGATGTCTACTGATATACTTGATTGTTTCATGTTTTATGTTGATTTGAAGCATGCAAAATTACTACGAAACAGTTACCAAAGCTTCAATTTCCTTCCAGAAAGATGCTGCTGATTGATCCCAGTTGTAGTTTTTTGCTCTTTCCAACCCTTTTTCAATTTGAAATTGGCGCAATTTTTCATCCTTATACAATATTTGCATCTGCTCTGCTATCGTTTTAGGATTGTTTGGGTCTGCGTATAAAACAGCATCTCCCCCAACTTCAGGCATACTACTCTGATTAGACGCAACAACAGGAACACCAGATTGCATGGCTTCAACAATGGGTAAACCAAATCCTTCATACAAAGAGATATATAAAGAAGCATAAGCAGCTGCGGTAATTCGAATGAGTTTTTCTTCTGATAAATAACCAGTTAGCACAATATCATCTCTGTATTTATAGGTTCTTAATTTTTCCATGAAATCTTGATATTTCCACGCTAGCCTACCCGTAAACACCAGTTTCATATTGCTTTTATTCCATTTTTTAAACAATGAAAAAGCTTTAAGCAGATTCATCATATTCTTACGAGGATGAATGCCGCCTACACAAATAAAATATTCATTGCCATTGGTAAATTCATTTTTGATGGCTGATTTTTCTTCCCAATCAATGGGCTTAAAAGCAGTACGAGCTGCCCCTGGAATCGTTATTATTCGATTTTTGGTAAATGGATAATATTGCTCAATAGTGTTTTTAGAAAAAGCAGAAACAGTAACCAACGATTTTGCTTTATTTAAAAACAAAGGTGTAAAGATTTTGTAAAACCACCTGTGGTACCAAGCAATCGATTTTGGAAACACATGAAAAGCCAAATCATGTACTACTAAAATTTGAGGTATTGAGGAGCTTAAACTACAGAAACCATAAGGCTGTATCCAAACATCGGGTTTGAAATTTTTAAGTGCTAACACACTGCTAATATTGTACCAATACAAGTATGCTGGAATATGTCTTGCGCTTGGTTTTACAACGACACATGTAATATTATCTAGGCCTTCAAATTGATTGTTAAAAGGTCTGTCAAAAACAATTACAAACTGATGGTTGGGGTGAGCTGCTGCTAATCGCAGTAAGATTGCATTTGCATAATGGCCATACCCTTCCATTAAATTGTGTTGCAAAAAAATTCCATTAACTGCAATTACCATTTATCAAAGTTACTTTGCAAAATTAATTATTCATGAATATGAGTAACGCCGCCGGAAACAGTGTATTTCATGGCATCAGCTGCACTGATATTTTTTAAAAACCTAACCCTTTCTCTTGGCACCAAATAAGTTATTCCAGATATTGCATAAGAATGTGGAACATACACTGTTACATGATCTATTAATTCAAAATCAACACAACTCTGTTGTGTAATAAAACCAATTCTCCAAACATCCGTAGCGTCTACATTCACTAAAACAGGTTTGTCGAATTTCTTTTTGTTTCCTGCAAATGCTTCTAAGAAATCTTTTACCGAAGAATAAATAAATTTAATCCCGGGTGTTTTATCTAAAACGGTATCAAAGAGTGCTACCAAACGACCAACCGCAAATAATGAAGACAACCAACCAACCAACAATACCAAGGAAACAACTACTACAAAACCAAGCCCGGGCATTTTAATTAAATTTCCCTCTAGGTCTTTTTTAATCAAAGTGGGCGCTATTGCATGTATGATGTTGGGCAATATATTATCTACTTGATTGAATAAGCTGATTACAACCCAAATGGTAATTCCGATAGGAGCTAATACAATTAATCCTTGAAAAAAATACTGCAACAATCGTCTTAAAAAGGCGCGAAATGTCATTTTGAAGGGTGTTTCCACCATTTTATAAGATGCAAGATGCTATAAATTTTTGATAGAAATAGGGCAAAATAAAGGTATTGTCAATAAAGGCATACCAATAGCAACTCAAGAGCTACCATTTATCCTCAAAATAGCTCGTTAATGAAAAATTAATACCGGAAAAACCAAGGAAACTTTGGTAACGAAAATAGTTTCCTTAGTTTTGCGCCTCCAAATACAGGTAACATGGAGCAAAGAATAACTGAAAAGGCACAAGAACTATTTTTCCGATATGGATTAAAGAATGTGACCATGGATGATATTGCCACGCATCTAGGCATGAGCAAAAAAACCATTTATCAATATTATACCGATAAAGATGCCCTTGTTGATGCTGTTGTGCAAAAAGAGATTGACAATGACGTAATTGAATGTGCAGGACATCGTCAAAAATGTGAAAATGCTGTTCATGAAGTTTTTTTGGCATTGGATATGATGCAAGAAATGATGAGTACCATGAATCCGGTAATCATTTTTGAAATGCAGAAATACTATCCATCTGCTTTTAAAAAGATGAACGATCATAAAAATAAATTTCTGTACAAAGTCATCAGGGAAAATATCGAATTAGGCATAAAGGAAGAAATGTATAGGCCAGACATTAATCCAGATATTTTAGCCAAATTCAGAATAGAGAGCATTTTTATAGCATTCAACCCCGATTTATTTCCTTCCAGCAAATACAGTCTTTTTCAAATAGAAACACATATGATGGAGCATTTCCTTTATGGAATATGCACTGCAAAAGGTATAAAGCAATTATTTAAATATAAAAATCAAAGACAAAAATCAATAACTATATGAGCATAAAAAAAACACTATTAAGCCTGCTCAGTTTGGTTTTCATTATCAGTAACGGCAATACTCAAAATGTAAATAAACGTTATGAGTTCAACGTACAGCAAGCAGTTGAATATGCCAATAAAAACAATGTACAGGTAAAGAATGCTTTATTGAATATCAAGGCACAAATTGAAACGAACCGAGAAATTACTGCTTCGGCATTGCCAACTATTACTGGTGGAATTGGTGCACAACATTTTCCAAACGTTGCAGTAACAACACTTCCTAACTTTATTTCTCCTGCTACTTATCAAGTATTGGTAAATGAAGGCGTTAAAGATGGCAATGGTAATCCTATTAAAATGCCAGGAGATTTTGGATTTATTCAAGCACAGTTTGGTACAAAATGGGCAGCAAGTGCTGGTGTATCATTACAACAATTACTTTTTGATGGACAGGTTTTTGTTGGCCTTCAAGCACGAAAGGCAGCCATTGATTTTCAAACAAGTGCTGCTGAAGTAACAGAGGTTGCCATTAAAACCAATATCTACAAAATCTACTATCAATTGGTAGCTAGTAAAACAGCTATTGAAATATTGGATGCCAATATCAATAGATTAGAAAAATTGGATTTTGATATCAAGGCTTTGTATAAAAATGGTTTTGCGGAAAGAATAGACATTGATAAAATTACAGTTCAGCTTACCAATGTAAAAACAGAAAAGGCAAAAGCAATAAATACCATTGCAATTGGATATTTAGGTTTAAAAACATTAATTGGAATGCCCGCAAATGACACACTGGTGCTTACTGATACATTGGACTATAATAAAGTTAAAGATGAAATTCCTTTTGATGCTCCATACAAATACGAGGATAGGAAAGATTATCAATACCTCAATTATGCCAAGCAATTAAATGCATACAATGTAAAGCGCTACCAATTAAGTTATTTACCTACCATCGCATTAGGCGCCAGTTACAGTAAAATTGCACAAAGAAATCAGTTTGATTTTTTAAATAAAGGAGACTGGTTTACTTCTTCTAGCATTGGTGTAAATGTTTCTGTTCCCATTTTTAGCGGTTTTGCCAAGGATGCCAGAGTAAAGAAAGCCAAAATTGAATTAGAACAAACAAGCAATCAATTAGACAATTTAAAAATCAATATTGATGTTTCAGCAGAACAGGCAAGACTAAAATACAATAATGCAATATCAGTTATGGTTGCTCAAAAAAACAATATGGATTTAGCCGAAAGAGTATATGGTCAAACCAAAAAGAAATACGAAATAGGAACAGGTTCAAATACCGAAGTAAATGTAGCAGATACCGATCTTAAAACTGCCCAAACCAATTATATCAGCGCTCTATACGATGCCATAATTGCCAAAGTAGATTATTTAAA
>CANGTR010000062.1 GCA_947456855.1 Sphingobacteriia bacterium
AATTAATTTCAGTTTTGTTAAACTTTAAGCTACTAAAGTTGTTCAATATTGGACAACTTTTTTTATGAACGCATTTACAATCAAAGATTTAGAGAATTTATCTGGGATCAAAGCCCATACTATACGTATTTGGGAACAGCGTTATTCGTTTTTAAATCCCCAGAGAACTGATACCAATATTCGCTATTACTCCAACACCGAACTAAAGAAGGTTTTAAACATAGCGCTATTAAATAAGTATGGATTTAAGATTTCTCATATAGATAAGCTATCGGCAGAAGAGGTGCAAGAAAAAATTCTTGCCTTGTCTCAGGTTCAGGCGCAGCATGAGCGCTTGGTAAATGATATGATCAAATCGATGATTGATATGGACATAGAGGTTTTTGAAGCCCTTTTAGATAATTTTATCATGTCGAAAGGAATAGAAAAAGCCATTGTTCAAATTATTTTTCCTTTTCTAGAAAGAATTGGAATTCTCTGGACAACCAATCATATCAACCCCGGGCAAGAACATTTGGTTACCAATATTATTCGTCAAAAAATAATTGTTGGAATAGAAACTACCAACCCAAATACGTTGAATAATAAAACGGTATTGTTGTTTCTACCAGAAGGAGAACACCATGAATTGGGTATTTTATTTACTTATTTCCTATTGAAAAGTAGGGGTACAAAAGTGATTTATGTGGGCGCCAATGTTCCACTAAAAGACATTGAATATGTTGCCAATTCTAAGAAACCAGATTTCTTATATACCCACCTTACTTCAGTTGCCAATAATTTTAATTTTGAGAAATTCTTGATTGGTGCGCACAACAGAATGCCAGACTTACCCCTAGTTGTTTCTGGTGCAATAACCCAGTTTTACAAGAAACGAGTACCCCCCAACGCATCATTAAAGAAATCTTTATCTGATGTAATCGATTATATATCAGCACTTTAGTTTTGTTTAACACTTTGGTTGTAAAAATTAAACAAATTTATTTGTGATATGAATTAATTCTGTTTAGCTTTGGTATATCATTTATTAAACAAAGTGTTATGTCAACCATCGATTTCAATCAAATGTTGCTCAACAATGCAGAATTTTTAAAGCCTTTTGCTGTTACACTTACACGTGACAACGAAACGGCCAAAGATTTGTACCAAGAAACCCTTTTCAGGGCTTTGTCTAATAAGGATAAATACAATGCCGGTACCAATATCAAAGCATGGTTGTATACCATTATGCGCAATATTTTTATCAATAATTATAGACGAAATGCCAAACAGTCTACCATTTTTGATAGTACTCCCAACGATTATTTTATCAACCTTAATCAAGGGGCTGTTGCCAATGAAGCAATTGCGGGCATTAACTTAAAAGAAGTTAAACAGGCAATCCATAATCTCCCAGAAATATTTAAAAATCCCTTCCTTTTGTATTTTGATGGATACAAATACCACGAAATTGCAGAAATGCTTGAAGAACCATTGGGTACCATTAAAAGCAGAATTCACTTTGCAAGAAAGCTTTTAAAATCTCATGTACAACGTTTTTAAATTAATTGCTTAACTTTCTCGCGTGTTTAAAAAGAAGAAAGTTATTATAATAGGTAGTGGATTTGCAGGAATGTCTGCTGCTAGTTTTATGGCAAAAGCAGGCTGGGATGTTTCTGTATTAGAAAAGCATTCCATTCCCGGTGGAAGGGCAAGGCAATATTCCGAAGATGGATTCACTTTTGATATGGGTCCAAGTTGGTATTGGATGCCCGATGTTTTTGAAAGATACTTTAATCAGTTTGGTAAAAAAGTGTCAGACTACTATCATCTAAAAAGATTAGATCCATCCTATAGGGTTTATTGGCCTGACGGACCAATAGATATACCTGCTGATTACGCATCATTCAAAAATTTATTCAATACCATAGAACCTGGAAGCGGAGAATTATTAGACCAGTTTATGAAAGAAGCTGCTTTTAAATATGAAGTTGGCGTGAATAAATTGGTATTCAAACCCGGGCAATCGCTTACCGAATTCATTGATTGGGATTTGGTAAAAGGCGTATTTAGATTAGACGTGTTTAATTCTATCAAAAGCCATGTGGCTAAGCATTTCAAGCATCCGAAGTTGATAGAATTAATGGAATTTCCAGTCTTGTTTTTAGGTGCATTACCAGAAGACACACCTGCTTTATACAGCTTAATGAATTATGCCGATGTAAAAGGCGGCACATGGTATCCAGAAAAAGGAATGTATCAAATCGTACATGGCATGTATGAATTGGCCGTTTCATTGGGAGTGAAATTTTATTTTAATCAAGATGTGCAACAGATTAATGTAACAGATGGCATTGCAAAATCGGCAACTAGTTTACATAGAAACGATAAAGGATTTGATGAGACTATTTTTGATGCCGATGTAGTAATTGGCGGAGCTGATTATCATCATGTAGAAACCAAATTACTGCAGCCCAAATACCAAAGCTATTCTACTGCATATTGGAACAAAAGGGTAATGGCCCCTAGTTGTATTTTATATTATGTTGGTTTGAATAAACGGCTAGAAGGTATTCAACACCATTCTTTATTTTTTGATACCGATTTTGGGGTTCATGGGAAAGAAATTTATACTTCTAAAGAATGGCCGAGTGATCCATTGTTCTATGTAAGCGCCACTTCTGTAACCGACGATTCTGTAGCTCCGGCAGGATGCGAGAATTTATTTTTACTCATTCCAGTAGCCACTGGTTTAGAAAATGATACCGAAGAATTAAGAGACCATTATTTTAAGCTAATCATTGCCAGAATGGAAAAACAGTTGGGTCAGACCATTATGGATGCAGTGATTTATAAAAAATCCTTTGCTCATAGCGATTTTATCAGCCAATACAATGCTTTTAAAGGAAATGCCTACGGATTAGCGAACACTTTGCTGCAAACTGCTGTTTTAAAACCTTCTTGTAGGAGTAAAAAAGTGAAAAACCTGTTTTATACAGGACAATTAACGGTTCCAGGGCCTGGGGTGCCACCTAGTTTGATTAGCGGAGAAGTTGTAGCAGGTGAAGTATTGAAACTGTATAAATAGTAAATTGCATTATGTTGAATATATTTCATGAAGTAAGTCAGGAATGTAGCAGGATTACGACGGAGAAATACAGTACCAGTTTTTCTTCCTCTATCCGTTTGCTGCACAAAGACCTTCGTGTGCCCATCTTTAATATATACGGATTTGTGCGTTTTGCAGATGAAATAGTAGATACGTTTCATGGCTTTGATAAAGCAACATTATTCAATGAATTTAAAGTTGCTACCTATCAGGCAATTGAAAGAAAAATTAGCCTTAATCCAATCTTGCATAGTTTTCAGCTTACAGTAAATCAGTACCATATCGACTTAAAATTGATAGATGCTTTCTTATATAGCATGGAGCTCGATTTAAATAAAAGGGCCTACGATCGTTCTGGTTACGAAGAATACATTTATGGAAGTGCCGAAGTAGTGGGCTTGATGTGTTTGTCTGTTTTTTGTGAAGGCAATAAAGCGGAGTATGAAAAACTAAGACCTTCAGCAAAAAGTTTGGGGGCTGCTTTTCAAAAAGTAAATTTTTTGAGAGACTTGAAAGCCGATTTTGAAGGGCTTGATAGGGTCTATTTTCCTGATTGCGATTTCAGCAATTTCACTGCAAAAGATAAATTGATGATTGAGGCAGACATACAAAAGGATTTTGATGATGCTTATGCAGGAATTATTCAATTGCCATTAAAAGCAAGATTTGGTGTATATGTTGCTTACAAATATTATTTGTCTTTATTTAAGAAAATCAAAAAAATTGCACCTCAGCAAATTTTAGAAGAACGCATCAGGATTCCAGATTATGGCAAAGCCTATATTTTAGCCAAAGCGGGTATAAGAAGCCAGTTGAATATATTGTAAGTGAATGCTATTGCCTATGGAACAAGTTATACTTGTAAATGAACAAGATCATCCAATTGGTTTGATGGAGAAAATGGAAGTGCATGAAAAAGCCCTCTTACATAGGGCTTTCAGCGTTTTTGTTTTTAATCAACAAGGAGAACTCTTATTGCAGCAAAGGGCTTTTTCAAAATACCATAGCGCAGGTTTATGGACCAATACTTGTTGTAGCCATCCTCGCCCAGATGAAAAAACAGCAGATGCAGCAAGCAGACGATTATTGGAAGAAATGGGATTTACTACGCCATTAGAAAAAATATTTGATTTTATTTATACTGCTAATTTTGATAATGGATTAACGGAACATGAATTTGATCATGTGTTCATTGGTTTTTACGAGGGAGCTATACAGCCTAATCCAACAGAAGTAAGTAGTTTTATCTACAGCTCATTAGCGTTAATTGATACGCAATTAATGGCTACTCCGCATATTTATACAGAATGGTTTAAAATTGCTTACCCCAAAGTGAAAGCATGGTGGGAATTGCAAAAAACCGCTTGCTAATGCATCAACAAACAACTGCACATAAAGCCATCATTGTTGGCGCAGGTATTGCCGGAATTGCTTCCGCTATCAGATTGCGTATGCAAGGATTTGATGTAGAGGTGTTTGAACAAAATAGTTATCCTGGAGGAAAGTTATCGCATTTTAAATTGGGTGAATTTCAGTTTGATGCAGGCCCTAGTTTATTTACACAACCCCAGTTAATTGAGGAACTGTTTGACTTAGCGGGCGAGCCTATAGATGATTATTTTCAATACCATAGGATGCCTATTTCTTGTAATTATTTTTATGAAGATGGAACAGTTGTAAATGGTTTTGCTGATCAAAAAGCATTTGCGCAGGAATTGTATGAAAAACTGCAAGAGCCTATTGAAAACACCAATCGATTTTTAGCTCAGTCTGCCAATATTTACAATCATATAGGCCGTTTTTTCTTAAATAATTCTTTGCATAAAAAAACCACGCTGTTTAAAAAAGGGGTTTGGGCTGCTATTAAACAAACAAGTTTGAAGTATTTGTTTAAATCGATGCATCAATTGCATGAGCAAGCATTTGCTTCTGCAAAAACAGTGCAATTGTTTAATCGTTATGCCACTTATAATGGAAGCAATCCATATAAAGCTCCTTCTATGCTTACAATGATTCCTCATTTAGAACACAATGAAGGTAGTTTTTATCCAAAAGGTGGAATGATCAGTATTACCAATGCTTTGTATGAATTGGCTTTGCGAAAGGGAGTGGTATTTCAATTTGATGCTAAAGTTGATCGCATTATAACCAATGAAAATAAAGCGCAAGGCATTGTAGTAAAAGGAAATACCATATTTGCCAATTGTATCGTAAGCAATATGGATGTTTATTTTACCTATAAGCATTTATTAAAAAATGAAACCCTTTCTGCAAAAGTGTTGAAGCAAGAGCGAAGCAGCAGTGCTTATATTTTTTATTGGGGCGTAAACGGAGTGCATCCGCAATTGTCTTTGCACAATATTTTATTTACAAAAGATTATCGCGCCGAGTTCGATCATTTATTCAATAAAGAAAACGTTTATACAGATCCAACTGTTTATATCAATATCACTGCTAAATGCGAACCGGGGTTACAAGCCCCCAATGCTAAAGAAAATTGGTTTGTAATGGTAAATGCACCTGCTAATAAAGGGCAAAATTGGGAGGAAGAAGGCATGCGAATTAGAAAAGCGGTAATTGCTAAATTAAACAGAATCTTAGAAATAGATCTTGAACCTTTGATAGAAGAAGAGCAGGTGCTTAGCCCTGAAACCATCGAATCTAAAACAGCTTCTTATATGGGATCATTGTATGGCACAAGTTCGAATAGTAAAATGGCTGCTTTTATGCGTCATCCTAATTTTAGCAATCAAATAAAAGGTTTGTATTTTGTAGGCGGATCTGTTCATCCAGGAGGTGGAATTCCACTTTGTTTGAATAGTGCAAAAATTATGGCGGATATTGTGCAAACCGATTACTAGCAATCATGTATCAAATTAATAAAATTCATACCAGTACTTTTTTGGCACTGCTTTTTCATGTAAGTGGATTGATTGGAATATTGTTTTCTCCATATAAAGATTGGTTTATCAATAATACCCCACTGAATTTACTGGTGATGTTTGCACTTTTAATTTGGAATCAGCCAAAAATCAATCGCAGCCTTATTGGGTTTTCTGTAATCGCCTTTTCTACTGGAATGATTACCGAAATAATTGGCGTGAATACTGGCTTGCTATTTGGTAATTATACTTATGGGTCGGTAATGGGCATTAAAGTTGGAGGCGTTCCATTATTGATTGGATTAAATTGGTTCATCGTTGTTTTTTGTTGTGTGGTTATAATGGAGCAAATGCATCAATGGGTAAAAGATAAATATGAAACAATGGGGCAGCCTGCAATGTCTGTAAAATTGGAACATATGTCTATTATTATAGATGGAGCCATGATGGCTACTTTTTTTGATTGGATCATGGAGCCTGTAGCTATTAAACTTGGTTTTTGGCAATGGCATTCCGGAGCCATCCCTTTTTATAATTATTGCTGTTGGTTTTTTATAAGTGCTGCCTTGATTACCCTATCCAGAAAGATAGCTTTCCCCAAACGCAACGATTTCGCCGTACATTTGTTAATCATACAAGCATTGTTTTTTTTAACTCTACGTATATTTTTATAACATGATTTATGTATTATTTACCGTATTGGTTTTTTGTTTGATGGAAGGTATTACTTGGTTAACCCATCGATATGTAATGCATGGATTTTTATGGTACCTGCATAAAGACCATCATCAGAAAGGGGAAGGCTTTTTTGAAAAAAACGATGCCTTCTTTGTAATTTTTGCAGTACCTAGTTGGCTTTGCATCATGTTGGGAAGCATGAACCAAAATTATTGGGTGGTGAGTATAGGTGCAGGAATTGCCATGTATGGTTTCGCTTATTTTGTAGTACATGAAATAATTATCCATCAGCGATTTAAATTATTTAGTCGCTCCAACAATCGATATATCCGTGCTATACGTTGGGCTCATAAAATGCATCACAAGCATATTGGTAAAGAACATGGTGAAAGTTTTGGCATGTTGATCGTTGCCAAACAATACTGGGATAAAATTAAGCGCGACGAAAAATTAAAAGCAGTTTAAATCATTGGAAAAAAAATATGATTATATTATTGCAGGAGCAGGTTGTGCAGGTTTAAGCTTACTCATGCGAATGATCAATGATCCGTTTTTTATAGAAAAAAAAATATTGGTAATTGAATCTGCTGTAAAAAATACCAACGACAGAACTTGGTGTTTTTGGGAAACAGAGCCGGGTATTTTCGAACCAATAGTACACCATCAATGGAAGCAGCTCGATTTTTTTTCCAACTATTTTTCTGGCTCACTTGACATTCATCCCTATGCATACAAAATGATTCAGGGAATTGATTTTTATCAATTCGTGATGAATGCGGCCGCTGCTTATAAAAATGTGAGCTGGCTACATGCTCAAATTAAATCAATCAACAATAGTTCAGATTTAGCAAATGCACAGGTAGCGTTGGAAGATGGAACTGTTATTGTTGCCGATAAAGTCTTTAACAGCATTCTATTTGCTCCAATTAAAGTTGCCCAACATCAATTTTATTTTCAACAACATTTTAAAGGCTGGTTAATTGAAACAACTAAACCTTGTTTTGATGCTTCGAAAGCAACATTTATGGATTTCAGGGTTGGTCAGGAGCATGGTACAACATTTATGTATGTACTTCCTGTATCAGCAAATAAAGCTTTGATTGAGTACACGTTGTTTACAGAGCAGTTATTGGAAAAATCGGCCTATGATCTTGCTTTAAAAAACTACATCAACGATTTTTTAAAAATTCATGATTATAGAATTGTTCACGAAGAATTTGGCATTATACCTATGACGAATGCTCCATTGCCTAGGCAAGAAGGGAATATTATTTATATTGGAATTGCAGGAGGACAAGCTAAAGCAAGTAGTGGTTATGCTTTTAAGTTCATTCAAAAAAGAACAGCAGGTATTATTGAGTCACTTAAAAATGGAAATCCCCTATCTGCTATTTCATTCAGTGCCAGAAAGGGTCATTTATACGATAGCGTTTTGTTGCGTGTTTTGCATGAGCGAAAATTAAATGGAGATCTTATTTTCGCAAGTATTTTTAAAAATGTTAACGCAGCTGATGTGTTAACATTTTTGGACAATGAAAGCAGTTTATTTACAGATCTACGAATTATGAACAGTGTTCCTACTGGTGTATTTTTAACAGCTGCTATAAAAGAGCTGATCCCTATTAAGTAGAATTCTTATTTTTGTTTGAATGGTCTCGTAGTACAATGGATAGTATAAGAGTTTCCGAAGCTCCAGATCCAGGTTCGATTCTTGGCGAGACCACAAACCCTCGCAGCGAAAGCTGCGAGGGTTCTTTTTGTTCGAGCGTTACGAGTTTACTCGTAGTAGCGAGAAAAAAAAGAACCCGCAGGGCAACCGCAGGTTGACATGCGAAGGGTTTGAGTAAGTTCAATACGGGAAGAAGACAGCCGAGCGGAGCGAAGGCTGTCAGTCTTGGCGAGCGTTACGAGTTTACTCGTAGTAGCGAGAAAAAAAAGAACCCGCAGGGCAACCGCAGGTTGACATGCGAAGGGTTTGAGTAAGTTCAATACGGTTGAAGACAGCCGAGCGAAGCGAAGGCTGGTTAAAAATTTACTTTTAATCTATTTGAAAGAATGTACCATTGCCATTGATTCTCTGGCCATTTGTTGATTATATTCAAAAGTCAATTTTTTATGATTGATGGTATCAATAATGGTTCCTATCAAACATAAACCACCAGTAAATAGGTATAAAATACCCATACCTGTTTGACCTACCATAAATCTTTGTACACCTCCAACAGCAACAAAACCCACCAAACAGCCCAATAAAATATGATCGGTTTTTCTTCTTTTGCCGTTGTATACCATTACAAAATTTTGAAGTTGCTCATGGCTTAAATCTTGTGTAAAATTTTGAAGGAATACCAGTTCTTCTCCTTCCATGGCTTCAATAAGATTGATTAAATTAGGTTGCATGTTTATTTTTTTTGATTGGTAGCAATTGATTTATTCTCATAAATATAATTAAAACTGCCATTATACCCATTGGATGATGGTTCCAGGAAGCAGTAAATTGAAAATGAAGGGCATCATGAATAGAATGGCCTATTCCACAACCTGGGCAACTATTTAATCCAACCGCTTTAAACAGACAAAGTGATGGGCCTTTGGTTTTGGGCAGAAAATACAAAACAATGATGGCAATAATCCAAACAATCAATTCAAAATGAGTGTATACAAGTCCTTGATATTTGCGAATAGTTGATAGCACGTTGTTATTTTCCGAATGCTGAAATATTGGTACTGAATATTTTTACTGCAATTGCTAAAAGAATAACCCCGAAAAATTTACGAACAGCTAAAAGACCAGCATCACCCAATCCGCGTTTAATGATGGATAATGATTTGAGTGCAATATATACAATGATTAAATTGATGATGATGCCTGCTAAGATATACCACTGGTCGAAGTTGGCTTTTAAAGACATGATGGTTGTTAATGTACCACTGCCAGCAATGATAGGGAAAGCAATAGGAACAACTGTTCCAGATTTCGCATTGGCATCTCCTTTAAATATCTCATGGCCTAAAACCATTTCTAAGCCCAATAAAAAAATCACTACAGATCCTCCTACAGCAAATGAACGTACATCCAAACCCAAAATGCTTAAGAATGGTTTGCCAGCTAATAAAAATAAAATCATAAGACCGCCTGAAACCAATGTAGCTTGGGTAGATCGAATACCACCCATTTTCTCTTTTAATGAAATCAATAGCGGAATAGATCCAACAACATCTATTACTGCAAAAAGGGTAAATGTAACTGTTAGTAATTGGTCTAATTGAATATTCATTGTTTAGCTTTAATTAAAGGTACAATCTTCTTCGAAATCATGATTTACTGGGTCTATGCCATTCTTTTCCTTGTCTAGAATAGTTGTACAATAAAGAATGTGTTGTACTGTCTTCTTGCACGTCAATTTTTACTACACAGCCGTAGTGAAGCGTAAATGCATCAAAGGATTCTTTCAAAGGAGTATTGGTAATATGCGATAAGATACTTCTTAGTACACCTCCATGGGCTACTATCACTGCATTTTCTCCTTTGCGTTTAATGGATTCAAAAGTATCTACTACTCTTTGATGAAGCAATACATAACTCTCTCCATTAGGAACCACTACATTTACAAAATCATCCATCCACGGTTGAATTTCATCTTTGGGTATTTCATCCCATTTTTGCATTTCCCAATCTCCACAATTCAATTCCATCAAAGTATCATGGCATTCAACAATCGAAGATTCGAATAATGCATCTGCTAATTTTTTACAGCGTTGTAATGGACTGCTGTATATTTTAAGATCAGTTGCAGGCAAGTGAGGTTGAATCATGCTTACTTCTTCTAAAAAAGTATCAGTGATATCCAAATCGGTTTGACCGTAACAAATACCTTTTTCAATTAAAGGGGTGGTGTGTCTGATTAAATAAATCTCCATATTAATAAGCATCCTATATAGAAGGCAATTTCTGTGAGTTGTTGAGTTGCACCTAAACAATCCCCGGTATAACCGCCAATCCATTTGTTAAAAAATCGTCCTGCAAAATAACGGATAATACTTGCAGGCAATATGATTATTACAATAAATAAAGGAAACAAGTATAATGTATGATAAGTAAAATTCAGTGAATAACCAGAAGGGTTCAGTTTATTGGGTGCTATGCCAATATACAATAATAGCAACGGAATGATTGTTCCTATAAGCAGTACGGTCATTTCTTTAAAATTCAATTTGCGATCTGCCAAGGGCTTTGACTTACTTATATCTATATCTTGAACATAGGAGTGTGTTTGCATGATACTCACTGCAAAAAAACGACTAACACTATGAGCAGCAATTAAAATTAATCCAACAAAAGGAAAATGGAATGCAGCGCATAACTCAAGTAATAATAAATATTTGATGGATAATGACGCAATTAACCCAATCACACCATATGTGCCCAATCTACTGTCTTTCATGATAGTTAATATCTTTTCTTTAGACCAACCACCTCCAAATGCGTCGCAGCAATCAGCCAGCCCGTCTTCATGAAAAGCACCCGTTAAAACAATAGTAGTCAACATAGCCAAGGCAATACTTAATGCAGAAGAAAAATATAGATTTACGATTACCAAAACCAATGCCCCAATTAACCCAACTAAAATACCAACCCAACTAAAATATCGAGCAGCACTTTGTAAATGCGCAGTGGAATAAGGTAAATTGTTGCCAACAGGAATTCTTGTTAAAAACATAACTGCTGTTCTAAACAAAATCAATTGGTATTTTAAAATTGCGAAAAAATTCAAAATTTAAATCGGTTTAATTTATTCTTTAAGTTCAACACAGTTTTTACTGAACTGATTTTGAACTTACTGCTGCTTGCTCAAAACTAGCCATTTCATTTAAAAAAGCAACAGCTGACCGAATGATTGGCATTGCAATTGCCGAACCAGTTCCTTCTCCCAAGCGCATTCCTAAATTCAACAGAGGGGTTACACCAAGATAATGCAGCATTTTTTGATGCCCTTGCTCTCCGCTGGTATGCGCAAAAATGCAATTTTGAACGATGTTAGGTTCTATTTGATGCGCAAGCAGTAATGCGGCTGTTGCAATGAACCCATCTACCACAATTACCATTCGGTTGTTGAAAGCTGCTAAATAAGCCCCAGTCATCATGGCAATTTCATATCCCCCCACTTTAGAAAGCAATTGATAGGGTTCTTGCGCAGATTCGTTTAATTGATGTTTTGAATAAACTGTTTTAAGGGTTTTTATTTTTACTGCCAACTGCTCATCATTTACACCAGTTCCTCTGCCAGTACATTCCTCTATTGGCAACTGTGTAATTGCACTCATAATTAAAGCTGCAGCAGCACTATTTCCAATACCCATTTCCCCAAAGCCAATGCAATTGATTCCCTTCAACACAATTTCATTAATAATTTTTTTACCTGCTTCAATTGCTTGAACAACTTGTTGATTATTCATTGCATTTATTTCCAAGTAATTGTTGGTGCCCATGCTTTGCTTCGCTTGAATAAATCGAGTGGTATCAATCGATGAATCGATCATAGAATCAAAATCAATATTTACGCCAGCATCTACAACATACAATTCAATTGCATTCAATCTTGTAAATACATTGATAGCGGCCCCTCCTTCAATAAAATTCAACACCATTTGTGCTGTAACCGATTGTGGGTAAGGATTTACTAAGCCTGTTGCTGCAATACCATGATCCCCTGCAAATACAATAATTGCAGGGGATTGAATGGTGGGTTTCTCGGTATCTTGAATCAAACCAATTTGTAATGCAATGGTTTCTAATTGCCCCAATGCGCCAATTGGTTTTGTTTTTTGATCGATCTTTTTTTGTAATCTATTTTTGAGTATATCCATTATTATAAGTTAATACTTATTCCAGAATTGATCATGAAGGGGATGCTATTGAATCCCCTTATATCAAAAAATGTTTTGTTGGTTAGATTTTGCGTATCTATAAATATTTTTACTTTCGGACTAAATCTAAATTCTCCATATGCATTCAATAAAAAATATTCTGCCAATGCAATATCTGCTCTTCTAAAACCCCCAATATCATTTCTACTGCTCACATATTTTCCGCTCAGGCTGAATGATAATTTTTGGTGATCATAATTCAAGGAAATATTGGCATTGATGCCTGGTCTTCTCAATCCATACAGATAGCCAGTATCTTTGAAGCTAACCCTGCTCTGCGTAGAATCGGCCATACTCAAAAAAGAGAAATTGGCCCTTACACTGAGCTGTTTAGTAATGCTAGCACTGGTTTCATATTCAACACCAAAAGTTGTTTGTTGAATGAAATTGTAATACTTGTTTCTTACATAATCATAGTCAATGCCATTTTTAGTAGTTCTATAAAACAACACCAATCTGCTGCTAAAACTTTTATTTGCATTGGCAATACCTGCTTCTATATTGCTGCTTTTTTCTGGTTGCAAATCCCTTCTTCCGCTGAATGGATCGAATAATTGAAACAATGAAGGAATTTTAAAGGCAGTAGCAAAGCTTCCAAAAATTCTTGTGTGCTCATCTGCCTGATAAGAAGGATTAAACGTAAAAGTTTGGTTATTGCCATAGATTGAATGTTTGTTCAATCTAAATCCAAGGTCAAGAGCAAGGCCCTTTTTATTATTATACAAAAGAGAACTATACACAGAAGATTGAGTTACACTGGTGTCTTTAAAACCGCTACGAAATGGCCCAAAATTACTCACCGAAAAAAACTGGTTATTCATGCTGGCATAACGGTATTCAAAACCTTGCAACAAAGATAAATTGTTGGTAATTGGTAAATTGGCATACAATTCTGCAAACTGTGTTTTGGCAAAATAATGATTGCGTTGATAAAAACTAAATACTGATTTATCCAAACTGTCTCTTTCAAACCCTCTATTGGTTTGGCTAAACTGATAATTACCTGTAATTGTTATTTTGGGTGATTTATATTGAAATCCACCCCCAGTGTTGAGCATATTGTTTTTTAATTGAAAAAACTTGTCATCACTAAATACACCAGCATCAATGCCTGATTGATAAGCATTGTACATGCCAAATCCTTTAAAGGTTAATCGATCATTTAATGCATATTGAACACTTGCACTGCTGCTACTTCCATCATAGCCATCTTTATCAAAATTCTTTTTACCACTACTGTCATATGCTGCGCTAAATCCATCAGTTTTCAATCTTGCATGTCTAACTGTATAGCTAAGCTTATTGGTTTTTCCGAATAGCTGCAGATTGGTTCTAATGGTATTTAGATTACCTGCACTTAAAGTAGCTTTTAGATTCAAAGGTTTGTTTACATTGTTTTTGATGGTGATGATGTTGATCACACCTGCTACTGCATCACTTCCGTACAATGTGCTTTGTGCGCCTCTACATACTTCAATTTTTTCAATATCATTGATCGAAAAAAGGGTTAAATCAAACTCGTTGTTAATTTGAGATGGATCGTTCACCGGAATGCCATCTAATAAAATCAATGTTCTTCCACTATTGGCGCCGCGCATAAAAACAGTTTGATTGGTTCCTGTATTATTAAGTGCACCATTGATCGTAAGGCCAACGGTTTCATTCAATACCTGGCCCAATGTTCGGCCACTGCTTTTTTCGAGTATTTCTTTACCAATTACAGTAATTACTTTTCCGGTAGTACTTTGTTTCTGTTCCTGCTTGTTGGCAGAAACAACTACTTCGTCTAGTACACGTGTGCTAGAACTGTCTTTTTGTGCTAGCAAAGCATTGCTTGCAAGCATTGTTAATAAGAGCGTTAATTTTTTGCTCATTGTTGTTTTGTTTTGCGTTAACAATGAGCTTCCAGGAAATCACAAGAGAAGAAACATAAACTACTGCTGCAGCAGCATTTTAAATTCCATGCCTTTCACCCGAAAGCCGTGAATAATTGTTCGTATCTGGCAGGTCTTCTGGCTTCTCACTTTTTTGATCTTCCTTCCCATCCCGATATGATCGGAACAGTGGTTGTAGTTGTTCAAAAAATAGCCGCTTTAAAAAATGCGGCGGTGAGTTTACAGCTACGGGGATAGCGCCGGAATTAAACCGAACTTCCCTTTTAATCACCTAACTGAGTCAGGTGAACCAAGTACAGTACAAATGTAAGGGCTGATAAATAATAGCAGTATTAATTTTATAAACATGACTCTGAATAACTTAATTACCTATTTTCATTTTATGGAAAATAATCAAAAATTAAACCGATTCAGTTTTACCATGATTGTTGTGGGTTTGGTAATTGGAATGGGTATTTTTAGATCTGCTGCAACCAGTGCGCAGCATGCGATAGCTCCTTCTGTTTATTTTTCGGCTTGGATAATCGGTGGCTTTGTTGCGCTTTGTGGCGCACTGACTTATGCAGAAATCGGTAGTCGTTTTCCGGTAACAGGGGGGTATTACAAAGTTTTTTCTTATGCTTATCATCCCAGTATTGCATTCGCCATCAATTGTATCATACTCATCAGCAATGCGGCAAGTTTAAGTGTGGTAGCTATAATTGGAAGCGGCTATATTGCTAAATTATTTCCTGAAACACCCTGGACAGATGTTCATAAAGCACTATTAAGCGCTGCTGCCATTATTTTATTTTATTTAATTAATTTAAAAGGATTGCGCATGAGTTCTCGGGCGCAGAATGTATTAATGATCATTAAAATCGGGATGATTCTGGTATTGATTGCAGCATTGTTTTTTCCTTTTGAACAATCTACTATGGTTAATTCTGCAATTGTTGAAACGCCCTCTATGAGCTGGTTGCAGAGTTTAGGATATAGTTTGATAGCAGTTTCTTTTACTTATGGCGGATATCAGCAAACCATCAATTTTGGAAGCGAAGTAGAAAATCCTGCAAAAAATATTCCCAAAGGAATTTTTATGGGCATTGGTATTATCATAGTGCTCTATTTGCTTG
>CANGTR010000063.1 GCA_947456855.1 Sphingobacteriia bacterium
CGACATCTATTTTTCCTCCCCAAGATCCAATGATTGATTGAGCAGTGCATATAGAATATATAAAGCAAATACTTACAATTAATATTATCTTTTTCATGTGATTATTTGTTAGCGATGTTTTGATTTTTATATAATTTATATGAATATATAATTGGAGTAATGATCATAAAAAGAAGGATAAGGCCAGATGCTATAATGCCAATGGTTGGGTTTGCTATTAATGAAATTACTGCCATTAAAATTCCACCACCTACCCAAATCTTACTCACTAAATAATGCGTTTTTCGCCAATTGTCTTCATTTTCTAAAGTCCATGGAATTCTAAATCCGATAAAGTAATTGGGTTTGATACTGTGCATGAAGTTTCCTAAAACAGCTAAAAATATCCCTGTTAATGGAAATATATATTTTGTTCCATCTAAATGTTCGGCAATACTGGAATGTATAATGATCATTTGTATGAGCGATAAGAACAGTAAAACACTTAACGCAATTTTTTTCAATAATTCTGGAGATTGACCCGCAGATTTTTTCGGATCAATTTTATGGGCAAATTTTACCAAGAAGTACACGCCTACTGCAATTACAGTCATTAGCATTGTTGTAAAAATCAAGGTTGACTTATCGCCAAAACCATCTGCCTTGCCTTCTACATTAAAATGTGTGGGAATGGTTTGGGGTAATGCATTGTAAATAGTACTCAGATATACAAATGGAGTAGCGATTATTATTAGTATAACCAACCATTCTATTTTATAGTTTTTAAGCATATGTCTATTTTTTTGTTTTTTTGAATTGCAACATCCACTTCAGCATTTCATCCATCACTGTGGTGTTAAGTGAATAAGAAATGAATTGACCCTCCTTTACAGCTTCAACCAGCCCCGCTTGTTTTAATAAGTCTAAATGATGTGAAATACTGGGTTTAGAAATATTAAAATGATCCGCAATTTCCCCTGCATTTAAATCTTTCTTTTTGAGTATTTCCAATATCTCCCTTCGGGTAGCATCGTTAAGGGCTTTGAATAGTATGTTCACTATAGTTAAATATTTAGACAAATGTCTAAATATATATTTAAATTACCTAAATATATCTGGTTCATTGATGCTGTCTCAATTATTAAAGTATTTAAGCAAGTAATGCTATTGGGTATTGTAATATTCTTATGCCAGCTCTTGTATTTTACCAAAATCTGCATCCTTTGATAAGTCTTTTACTAGTTGCATTAATCGTTCAACTAGCATAGGGCCGCACCAGCGACGCGTATAGGCTGGTAAACCAAAGGCTTCAATAGAAGTGAATTCCCAGGGATGAAAATAGAGACAGAGATAACCGTCTTTCGCTAGTGTTTGTTTGCACAATTGTAAGTACAATGTATAGGGCATATTCTTAAAACTTAACCAGAATAAAGGAATTCGGATACCAGGGCTTACCGATGCAGGAATTCTCTTGATTCCCTGATCGTTATAAGCAGTTCTTGGCAAATGAAAATTATTATATCTGCCTGGCAACCAAGTAGGGTTAATAGAAGAGTCATATTGATAACCTGCTGCTAGTAGATCTTGCATTAATACAGCACGCATTCTCGGCATTCTTAAGCCTGTTACTTTTTGTTGGGTAATTTCTTCTAACCTTAGCCTCGATTTTAATAAATCTTCGGTTGCATATGCAGTATGATAATAAGTATGAGAGGCAATTTCATGCGATATTGCCAGCTTATTAATTCTTTCAGGAAAATGATTGGCAAAATTAGCTGTGGTAAATAGCGTACAAGGAACCGATTCCAATATAGGCGCAATAGCGTCAAGCCCTTCTATTCCAATGCGCATTTGTTCCTCAACGGGTATATCAAATTGATATTCTAAGGGCATATCAAACTCTTCTACATCAAAACTCAACAATACCTTCCCGCTCATTTTATAAACTCGTTTCTTTAATAATGTAATGTGGTCTGCTCTTGCTTTGCATAAATAGTTTGCCCAAATAAAGCCCAATGATTCCAAGAATCATCAGTTGTAATCCTCCAAAAAAAGCAATTGCAGCTAAGATGGATGCCCAGCCTGAAACAGTATGTCCTTGATAGAAACTATAAACAATGTATGGAATATATAAAACCGATAGAAAAGCAAAACTAAATCCAAGATAAGCGGCCATATACAAAGGCTTGGTACTAAAAGAAGTGATACCTTGTAAGGCAAATCGAACCATTTTTTTGATGGTATATTTTGACTCACCCGATAAACGTGCTGCAGGATAATACGCTATGCCTGATTGACTAAAGCCCATCCATTTTACCAATCCTCTAATAAATAAATCATGTTCTCTTATTTGCTTGAAGGCATCTACTACTTTTCGATCCATTAATCTAAAGTCAGCTGTTCCTTGTTCTAGCTCTATATCTGACATGTTATTGATAATGTTGTAAAATATAGCAGAAGTTTTTCTTTTTAGTAAAGACAAATCAGTCTGTTCCTTTCGAATGGTATAAACAATATCGTCTCCCCCTTCCCATTTTTCTAATAAAATAGGAATTAAATCTGGGGGATGTTGTAGATCTGCATCCATCATAATAACACAGTCTCCATCTGCAAAATCCAAACCTGCTTTTAATGCATTCTGATGACCAAAGTTTCTTGAAAGACTAATAAAACGAATATGATTATTGGTTGCAGCTTCTGCTTTTAATACCGGTAATGTTTGATCGGTACTTCCATCGTCTATAAATAAAATACGATAATCATACATCAAAGGAGCCATAATATTTTTAATAGCTCCAGCTATTACAAGCACATTCGATTGCTCGTTACATGCAGGTATTACAAATGCGACCATCTTGCTCATGTTGCAGGTATTTTAGGCAAATGAATTTTCCAACAACTGATTACTATCCAGCACCAGATGATGAAACAAGGTAAAGCTTTCAAAGAATATGCTAGTATAAAATTGGTTCTAATATAGGGTGGTATGATGTCGGTAGGAGATAAAATGGTCAACAAAAATAATAGCCATATTGTTACTTTTACTGCAGTTGAAATAGGCTGTTGCTGTGTAATAAACCAAAGAGCAGCCCCTGTTACTGCAATCACAAATGTGGGACTTTCTGCAGCTGAACTAAATATGACAACTGAAATTAGTACCAGTGCTAAATAGTATAATTTAAAATAAGGATGATCTTGATTTTGTTTTTTTAATAATGGGATACCAAATAAAATCCCTGCAATGGCAATAATTGGAAAATCAATGGGTCCGTAATATTTAAATATTCTACGAATCATTCCAGGAACAGAAATATCCTGCATTCCTGCTGTTCTTGAATTATCTATGTTTTGCTGATTTCTTCTAATGATTTGGTAATACCAATCCTCATAGCTCTGAACAATATAATCATAACTTGAATAAAGAATTGGGGCTGCAATAATTATGGTTAACCAAAGCAATAAAGAAATAAGAAATTGCATTTTATTTTTAGAAAAAAAGAAAAAAGCCAATCCTGCAACTCCATATAATTTAGTTAATATGCCCAACGCAATAAATAAAGTTGCTATCCAATCTTTGCCACGTAATGTGAATACAAAAGTAAAAATAAAAAAAGCGGTAAACATTGGATTGAACTGAACATTATGTATGGATGTCATCATTTCAATCAAAATAATCCAATACAAAATGATTTTTTGTTTCTCCTCTACGGGTAGCATTTTAATTGCAATAAATAATGCAGTTGCATTTGCCATAGCCCATACGAAGCATCCTATATAAGTAGGCAGTAAAGCAAAAGGAGCTATCACCAAGGAGAATGCGGGGCCATAATTATTAAATGAAACGTATTCGTCTGGATAATTGCTAAATAAATTCTTTTCTTGCACTACATGCTTGAATACTCCTTCAAATATTAAATAATTATCAATTCCAGTAAGACCTCTACTCATTTCCAAAACAACTGCAACCGCAGCCAATAAAAACCAAATACCATAGATTAGGTAAACAGATCCAAATTTGGCTGTTTCCCATTTGTGGAAAATAATTTTCTCTATTTTTGAACTCATTCACGCTCTTTTTTAAAAAACACCATAATGGAAACGCCTGCGGGAAAACGAAATCCCCATTTCAGTAAATAATAATCAATTGTAAAAATCCCTGATAACAAGTTATTAAAAAATCCTTTAGTACCAAAAATGGCATGATCTGATTCTATTGTCTGTTTTTGCGCCCTCTTTAATTTACTGATTCCTGTTGCTAATAAGCGAAATACGGCAATTGGCACAAACAGCATAGCATTGAAATAAGTTTGATAAACAACTTTGCCTTTGTGTTTTTTTAATAATCCCAGCAATTCTGTTTTGTTATACCTTCTACAATGTTGATTAATTACATCGTGCTCCCCCCATAAAAACATATATGCGGGTACAGTAATAGCGATGTAACCTCCAGGCTTACAAACCCTTATCATTTCGTCAATTGCCTTAGCATCGTCTTCTACATGCTCAATCACATCAAATGCACAAACCAGATCGTATTGATTATTTTCAAAGGGCAGTTCTGTAATGGAACCTTGAATAATAGGGGTGCTTAAAAAGCTTTTTGTGAACCGGTAACAATTTTCATCATATTCAACTGACATTACATTGCCAAACCGAGTTAGCATATCAGACGTTGAACCAGTAGCGGCGCCAATATTTAAAGAAGAAATACTGGTTGGCGTACTTAATAAATGGGTGATACGCTCTTCAAGAATTGCTCTTCTGACGGTAAACCACCAGTTTTCTCTTTCTAATTGATAATATTCTTTAAAGTAGGATTGTTCCATAAAAAAGAAGCAGGTCTAATTATGCTAATGAAGCGCCATTACGAAAATAGCTAAAAACTACACTGTTGTATTAAAAAACGATAAACCACCTATTTTTTTTACTTTTGCCCCTCTAAAATATTTATCCATGAGCAAAGGTCCAGTTTCGCAGTTTATACAACACCATTACAGGCATTTTAATGCAGCAGCTTTGATTGATGCAGCCAAAGGTTATGAAACCCATTTATTAGAGGGCGGAAAAATGTTGATTAGTTTAGCAGGAGCTATGAGTACTGCTGAATTAGGCATTAGTTTGGCAGAAATGATTCGTCAGGATAAAGTGGCCATTATCAGTTGTACGGGTGCCAATTTAGAAGAGGATATCATGAATTTGGTAGCACATAGTCATTACAAGCGTGTGCCTAATTACAGAGATCTAAGCCCTCAGGAAGAGTGGGATTTATTAGAGAACCATTACAATCGTGTGACCGATACTTGTATTCCGGAAGAAGAGGCATTTAGAAGATTACAAAAGCATATTCATCAAGTATGGTCTGATGCAGATACAAAAGGGGAGCGTTATTTTCCACATGAGTACATGTATAAAATGTTATTGAGTGGAGACTTAGAGCAGTATTATGAAATTGATCCAAAGAACAGTTGGATGTTGGCTGCTGCAGAAAAAAACCTGCCGATCGTGGTGCCAGGATGGGAAGACAGTACCATGGGAAATATTTTTGCTTCTTATGTAATTAAAAATGAAATGAAAGCCAGTACCATGAAGAGTGGTATTGAATACATGGTATGGTTAACAGAATGGTATCGTGCCAATAGTAGCGGAAAGGGCGTTGGATTTTTTCAAATTGGTGGCGGTATTGCAGGCGATTTTCCAATCTGTGTAGTGCCAATGATGTACCAAGATTTAGAATGGCATGATGTTCCTTTCTGGAGTTATTTCTGCCAGATCAGTGATTCTACCACTTCATATGGTTCTTATTCTGGTGCAGTACCTAACGAAAAAATTACCTGGGGTAAATTGGATATTCATACACCTAAGTTCATTGTAGAAAGTGATGCAACCATAGTAGTGCCGTTGATTTTTGCTTACTTACTAGGTTACTAGTATTGGTTATTGGGTTATTTTAAAATGATTCAATTCAAAGATAAAAAAACCCCGCAGCGTTTACAACTGCGAGGTTTTTATTTAGACTCATTCCCTTTTCTGTATCTTATATCTTATATCTTATATCTTATATCTCTTAATTCATATCTCTTCTTCTTGTATCTCATAACTCTTATCTCATAACTCTTATCTCTTACCTAGCCGGCATTGTCAAAGGAATATCTCTCTTAAGCATATTGTCTCTATTGGCCATTTCCCATGCAGTGTGAAAAACCAATTTGGCTCTTTTCTGCATTAATTCAAAATTAATTTTTTCAACAGTGTCACCTGGTTGGTGGTATTCTGCTTTTAACATACCATCATAGAAAAATAAAATAGGAACACCTTTGCGTGCAAAATTATAATGGTCGCTTCTATAATAAATTCTGTTTTGGTCTTTAGGATCATCGTATTTGTAATCCAAGGTCATATTAACATGCGCTTTGTTAGCAGCTTCATTAATAATAGGTAAATCACTGCTTAATTTATCATGACCAATTACATAGATATAGTTTAATGTATCGCCTGTTTTTCTTTCTGTATCTACTCTTCCAATCATATCTGTATTTAAATCTACAGTGGTTTTATCTAATGGGAAAATGGGGTTGTCTGAATAATATTGAGAACCCCAAAGTCCTTTTTCTTCTCCAGTCACCGTCATGAATACCAATGTTCTGCGAGGCTTATTGCCTTTTTTTGCAGCTGCAGCAAATGCTTCTGCCATCTGCATTACACCTACTGTTCCAGAACCATCATCATCTGCTCCATAATAAATCACATCGCCTCTTTTTCCAAGGTGATCATGGTGCCCTGTCATGAAAACATACTCATCTTTTTTATCTGTTCCTTCTATAATCCCAATAACATTACTGGTTTGAAGTGTAGTAGATTTTTTATCTGCAGCAATACTTAATTCAGCAACATATTTTCCTTTGGTTAATGCAGCTAAAGCATCACTCGAAAGATTAGTTGTTCTTCCTGCTAATGCAGCAGCAATTTCTTCTGAAACAGTTACCAACATAAAAGGAGCCCCAGTTGGCTTATTCATATAAATATTGCCTTTTACAGGGGTTGCTGTTTTACGAGGGAAGTCTTTTGAAACCAAAACTACACCAGTTGCACCAGCATTTCTGGCTGAAGTAGCTTTTGCAGCGCCCGAAATAGGGCTTGGGGTTCTAGATCCTGCAACAACCGCTGGAGCTTTATATCCTGCAGGTGCTCCGTCTAAGATCATCACTGTTTTTCCTTTTACGTCTAATCCTGCATAATCATCTATGGCAGCTGATTTGTCTACAATTCCATATCCTACAAAAATCAATTCATTAGAACTATTCTTGCCATTTGAAATAGATTGTAAAGACATCATATAATCTTTATCCCAATCAAATAATTTTCCATTTACCCTCAATTGAATACTGGCTAATTCATCTTGGTAGACATTGAAATACTGATGATAGCTTGTACCGTTTCCTGGTTTCAATCCTATATTTCTAAAATGATTTTCTATAAAAGCAGCTGCTCTTCTTTCACCTGGCATGCCTGTTTCTCTTCCTTCCATTTCGGCTCCGGCTAAAATGGTTAGTTTGTCTTTCATAGACTGAGGGGTTATCACTGCAGCATATTTTACTGCTGCGCTTTCTTTTTGTGCATTGGCAAAAACTGTAATGAACAGTAATGTTGCCACTAACCATTTTTTCATCATGAGTTGTTTTTTAGTTACAAGCAATTTTTCCAACACGGGTTGCGTGTCGGCCACCTTCGAATGGTGTATTCATAAATATGTCTAACATTTGTTCTGCTAAAGCAAGTGCAACAAAGCGAGCAGGTATACATATCATATTTGCATCATTGTGTTGACGAATGAGTCGGGCAACATCATTTTGCCAGCTGAGACCAGCGCGAATACCCTGGTGTTTGTTGGCAGTGATGGCAACCCCATTTGCCGAACCACAAATGAGAATTCCAAAAGCAGCATCTCCTTTTTCAACGGCAGTTGCTGTTGGATGAGCAAAGTCGGGATAATCAACCGAATCGGTAGAGTAGGTGCCGAAATCGGTCACTTTATATCCCTTTTCATTCAACCATTTTACCAATGCGTTTTTATAGTCTAAACCCGCATGGTCAGATCCTATGGCAATTGGTAAAGCAGCATTAAATACATAACTCATAACCCTTAATTCAAAATTTTAAAACTATATATAGTATCTCTTATCTCTTATCTCTTATCTCATATCTCATATCTCATATCTCTCATCTCTCATCTCTCATCTCTTCTCTCTTCTCTCTTCTCTCATATCTCTTCTCTCATATCTACTAATCCCATTCTTTATCTTCTTCTTCTTTATTTTGTTTGTAAACTCTAGCGGATACCAAGATACTTAATTCATACAACATCCATAATGGAATAAATACAATTAACTGACTCATCCAATCCGGACTAGGTGTTATAAATGCAGCAACAATCAAGATAACTACGATTGCATATTTGCGAGTAGTTCTTAAAAATGTAGGCGTAATGATTCCAATCTTAGTAAGGATGAAAGCCAATACAGGCAATTCAAAAGCCAATCCGCATCCTAAAATAATATTGGTTAAATTATCTAGATAGTCTGAAAAAGTGGGCTTGGTAACAATCATATTTTCGGTACCCAACTGAAAACCAGCTAAAAAATTAAAGGTAAATGGCCCTAGTAAAAAATAGCCAAAAGCGGCGCCCGTAAAGAAAAAAAAGGAGACCCAAAAAATAACAAATCTTGTATTCTTTAATTCCTTTTCTTTTAATGCAGGTTTAACAAAACGCCAAAATTCCCAGAAAATAATGGGGAATGCTATAATAATACCCCCTACAAATGCCATTGTAATGCTACTCAAAAATTGACCACCAAATGTGGTACTCTGCATAGTCACTTGCACTGGAGGCATACAAAGCGCATCTCCTAAATGAGCCCAGTGACTAAAATCGCATAGCGCCTTATAGCTGATAAAATCTTTATTGATTGGGCCAACTATGATATTGTCAAAAATCCAGTTTCGGTATATAAAAATGAAAATGGCTCCTACTAAAATAGCCAAAACAGAACGAATAATATGTGCGCGCAACTCTTCTAGATGATCTATAAATGTCATCTCTTCTTTTCCTTCACTTGCAGATCTGTTGAATAATGCCATGGTGGGGTTTCTGTGCTAGGCCGCAAAGTTAGGGATATGGGGGATAAGATTTATCGTAAAACCTTCAATTTAACCATTTCAATTCGGGTATCACTTACGGTAAGAATATCAAACTTAAAATTATTGATAATGATGGTTTCCTTTTGCTTAGGAATCGTTTCGTGTTCATTAATGATATACCCACTTAAGGTTTCAGATTCACCTGCGGGAAGCTCTAAATTGTATTTTTCATTCAAATAATCCAATTCCAACCTTCCACTTAATATAAATTCGTCCTCAGCCAATTGCTTTTCTACAAATTCTTCCTCATCATATTCGTCATGAATTTCACCAAAAATTTCCTCCAGCACATCTTCCATCGTAACAATACCTGCAGTGCCACCAAATTCATCCACTACCCAGGCAATACTTTTTCTTTCTTTTGAAAATTTATTGATTAAGTCTGTAGCGCTCATGCTTTCTGGAACCGCAATGATCGGGTGCAACATGTCTTTTACATTGCTTGGTTTATCAAACAAATCCAATTGATGAATATAACCCACTATGTTATCGATGCTTTCTTCGTATACCAATAGTTTACTCAATTTAGTATTGATGAATTCTAACTTGGCTTCTTCTAAACTGGCATTGATATCTAAGGCAACAATTTCGGTTCTTGGAACCAAGCATTGTCTGATTTTAATAGTTGGCAAACTCAATGCATTCTCAAATAATTCTGTATTAAGTTCCTGTGATTCTTCGTCTTGTTCTTTGGTTTGTTGAAAAAAATGCTCAAGGTCTACTTTAGTAAAAACCTCATTTTTATTATTTACCCTAACATTAAATACATATTTCAAAATCCATTGAGACATGTTTACAAATAAGTCGGTTAATGGAAGAAATAGGTTGTGAAAGAAATTGGCCAAAGGTGCAAAGAAGGTTAACAGCGTATCATTTTTTGCCCTGAAAATGGCTTTAGGTAAGAATTCTCCGATGATCAATACTACTATGGTAGATAAGAAAGTATCAAATGCAAGTTTTAAATATTCATTTTCGAGCTTTAATGGATTCCAAACACCCATTTGCAATAACTCATCAAAAAGCAAACCATAAATAACCAAAAAAATATTCAACCCAATTAGGCATGTTCCAATAAATCGGGCAGGAAATTCCATAAACCGCGCCAGTATGGTGCCGCTTTTCTTACCCTGCTTTTTTTTCAACTCAATGGTTAATCGGTTGGCAGTTACAAATGCTATTTCATAGCCAGCAAAAAAACCGATAAATAGCAATGTGCCTACTATACAAAGAATGGTATAGATATGTGTCATAGCTCAAAGTTAAGGGATATCTATACAAAAAAGCACCCCGTAGAAATGGGGTACGGTACAGGTAATTTATTTATATGAGAAAAATTGACTGATATGTTCTATGTCATATTGAATGCTTTCCCATTACCAACCAAGGCTTAAAAGCGCGTAATATTATTACTATCATCCCCGGCCATATCAGAAAACCAAGCTCCTGTTAATAGAGATTGATGGCTGATCTACTAAATCATTAAAAATCAGCTAAAACAGGCTTGTTCTGCATGATTTCTTCTATTGTTTTGGTTATTTCAGGGGTAATGAGTGCCAATGCGTCCATGGCTTTGAGGTTGTCTATTAATTGCTCTTTTTTAGTGGCTCCTAAAATGGCGGTGGTTACATGGGGGTTTTTGATACACCATGCAATGCTTAAAGCAGCCAATGAAATACCTAAGTTGTTGGCAATATTTTGTAATTGCTTTACTTTTTCAATCTTGGCTTCTACATAAGTGCGCTCTTTTAACCAATCAAATCCTTCCACTGCTAAACGGCTATCTGCTGGAATTCCATTATTGTATTTACCAGTAAGTAACCCTGAAGCCAATGGGCTCCAAATAGTGGTTCCTAAACCTACATTTTTAAATACCTGTAAATAATCGTTCTCCATTTTTTCTCTTTCAAACAAATTATATTGTGGTTGTTCAACTGATGGTCCGATTAAGCGATAGGATTGAGCAACTCTATGTGCTTCCATAATTTCTACCCCACTCCATTCGCTGGTTCCCCAATACAAAATTTTCCCCTGTTGAATCAATGTGTTCATGGTTTGCACTACTTCTTCAATAGGAACTGCTTTATCGGGGCGATGACAGAAATACAAATCCAAATAATCGGTTTGCAAACGTTGTAAAGCTTCATGACAAGCTTCTGTAAGGTGTTTGCGACTTAAACCCGTTTGATTGGGTTTATTGTTTTTTCCTCTCCAACCAAAAAAAGCTTTGGAAGAAAGTACATAAGAAGTTCTGTCCCAGTTTTTTTCTTTCAGTACCCTTCCCATCATTTTTTCACTTTCACCCAATGCATAAACTTCGGCATTGTCGAAAAAATTAATACCATTATCATAAGCAATGCCCATCAATTCATCGGCACTATTGTCTTTGATTTGTTTGTGAAAAGTTACCCAGGATCCAAAACTTAAAGCACTGAGTTGTAATCCGGTTCTGCCCATGTATCTATATTCCATAAATTGTTATTAGTTATTAGTTATTGAGGTATCTTATATCTTTTATCTCATATCTCATATCTCTTATCTCTTATCTCTTATTTGCGCTATCTGGTAAGATAATGAAACTACCTGGTTGTAAATCATAATAAGAGATTTGTGTAAACTCTTGATTAGCATTAAATCCTTTTTTTGCAAATAATTTTTGACGTGGCTCTTTCTGAGAAATTTCTACAAATTGATCGGTATAAAATTTGCCCAAAGTTTGATCCCAATACAATTCACTGGTAAACAACGTATCTCCATTCACACGAATAATTACCACACTATCTCTCAAAAATATTTTTCTATCCTGCTCTAGATACCTTCCGTATTTGGCCCTTAGCCGGGTTTCTACTTTAGCACTGTCGTTGTAAAATTCTACGTATAAGGAATTGGGGAATTCCGATTTTAGTGCACTATCCCCTTGATAACGCAATAAAATTGGTGCCATTAGTTTTGCTTTCATGACACCCTCAACACTTAAGTAGCTTACAATATTCCTTCCTTCTTCAATGCCTGGTTTTTTAACACCCAACTGTTTAACTACATTCACATCATTCTCGCACCCAACAATAAAAAAGCAGCCCAATAACAAGGCTGCAATCCATTGAGTAGTATGCTTGATGTTAATCATATTTGCGTTTGATGAACCAGTTGTCGTTTAAGCTCAAGCCAAATGTAAACTGAAAAAAGTTTTCTGTAATATTGTTTACGTTCGAACCTCTTTTGCCAAATTGAAACGCTGTTTGCAGAACTGTAAACTGAGTTTCGTAGGCCCTCCATTTACGAATTGGAAACCCAGCTCCAAAAGAGGCGCTCATGGTTTTTAAACCATTGCCATCTGCATTGATATAGTCTTGACCAAAATTAAAGCCTACTCTATAATTCACATTGTTTAAATAATTTCTTTGAGCTTGAGGATTAGGACTGATCTGTCCTCCAATTTTTACCATCCAACTATTATTCAATGCATCGGGTTGCCCGTTGAAGCGATAATTTTTCCATTGCGTAGTAGTATATTCAACTCCAAAAGACCATAATTCAAATAAACCTGCTGTATTACTCAATGTTTTGTGTAATACAATACCTGCCTCGTAAGTAGCTGGCATTATAACAGTCCCTTTCACATTGTCTTGCCTAAAAACAGTATCAATAGGTATAGGATTTCCAATCGAATTAACTACAAAAGTTTCTTTGATGATGTTTTGACTTGTATTTAAAGTTTGTTGTAAAGTGCCACTCGCTCCAAAGCGCAATAAATAATTTCGAGTTGCTTTGGTGATGGTATTTACTTTTTTGTAAACTGAAAATTCATATTGTAAACCCAAGTGTAAAAAAACATTTCCTAAATTGGTAATTGAAGCAGAATTGGATTGATTGTATGGAATTGTATCGTTTAAGAATGTTTTCTTTGTGCTAATTTCTTTTCTTCCAAAAGTATATCCAGTGTTAAACCCAACATGTAAATCTTTCCATTTTTTTCCGATACCAATATAAGCTTGATTGAGACCTCCATTTCCTTCGTAAACTGTACCAATACTATCTCCGGCAGATCTGGTTCTTTCGATTACTTGGTAATTAATTTTACTAATGGGTTTTAAGCCAAAAGCCATACCAAGTCCTTTCTTTTTATCCAGTGGCATTCCAATCGCAATATAATTTGGGATAAAATAGATTGAATTGTTTTTTCCATTGGGCACTTTACTTACCAATGTTCTAGAATCGATCAATAATGCTAAGTCGTAAGAGATCATGTAAAATGATCCATAAGTTGCAGGATTTGCAAAATTAACAGACTGCCCAACATTATTACTCAAACCATCTGCATAAGCGGCTCTAATTCCGCCCATGCCTCTGCTGATAATATGATGAGAGCCATTAAGGTCGCCAATGCCAAACCTAGAATAGGGAGAATTTACCTGAGCGGTTAAATTAATTGAAATGATGATACAACTAACCACAAAGGCCAGCCTACCTGTTGTTGAACTCACTAATTGCATATAAGCCTTTAAAAATTAGGTTTGGGTCGGCAAATATCCTGTTTTTTAAGTGCGGTACAAAAAAAGGCATGTCTCCACCGGTTAATAGCACGTTAAAGTTGCTGTATTTCAATGAGTAAGCGTCAATTATTCCATCAATTTCTTTTGCCATACCCAAAATAACCCCACTTAAAAGGTTGGTTTTGGTATCATAACCCACTAAAGGAAAGTCATGTTCGGGATCTACAATGGGTAAAAGTGCGGTAAACTCGTTCATAGACCTAAAACGCATGCTCATTCCCGGAGAAATACTTCCACCCAAGAATTCGTGCTGATTATTCACGAAATTATAGGTAATACAAGACCCGAGCGCAATGGCCAAATTATGTTGATGAGGAAATAAATGCACCGAAGCGGAAACCAATGCCAGCCTATCTGCACCTATGGTTTCGGGCTTGCCAACAGGGGTAGTAATGGGTAATTTACTGGTATGGTTAAGTTTATGAAACTGCGTTTTGCTACTCAATAATGCCTCGATTTCGGGAGGATGAACAATTACAGAGGATAAAATGCTTTTTGTTGGTTGAAATTGGGCAATAATTTGTTCAATAGAATCAACGCTGGTATCTGGAAGAACTATTTCTTGAATAAAGTCTTTTTCATGAAATAAACCCGCTTTTAATCGGGTATTGCCAAAATCGAAACAAATGGTTTTTTGCATGTTGGTGATTATTGGTCAAAGTTAAATCCTTTCAATTCTTTAAAATGACCATTTAACTGAATCTTTTCTTTTAAATTTTCCATCCCTGCTACAATGGGCAATACTTTGGCTATATGCCTTTTTAAATATTCTATTCTATATTTCTCTTTGAATAAACCCAATAATTCGTATTCTTCATCTAATGAAAGCCCTGCATGATGCGCTAAATCATAACTCAAGAGTTCGTTGCTAGATTTTTTAAAATCTTTTTTCACTTCGAGTAATCGATGTAATTCGAATATGGAGGCCAATAATTTTTTAATCAATAAGGTTTCATTGTTCGTTTCATTGTCAGGATAACTCACAATTGCACCACTGTAGATTTTGTCGGGAATTGATTTAACCAATTCCAAAATGGAAAATACTTTGATGCCCTTGGTTTTAATGTCCATTTTTCCGTCTGGATGCACAGCTACAATCTCTTCAATTTCTACCAGGGTTCCCATTTCTGCAATACTGGATTTAAGTACTGTAGGGATGCCAAATGGTTTTTTTTCCGCAAAACAATCGGTAATTAATTCTTTGTAACGAGGCTCGAAAATGTGCAGATTCAATGATTCGCCAGGAAACACAACAATGGCTAAAGGGAAAATTGGAATAAAATTAATCATGGCTTGTACTAAAGTAAACCGAAGTTTTCGGTTCTTTGGGGCACAATTTAGTAAAAATGCTCATTTCGGGGTTTACCATTATCAAGAATGCTGTTTCAAACGATTATCCAATTGTAGAAGCTATTCAATCTATTTTGCCAGTAGTAGATGAAATGATTATTCTAGTGGGGGATTGTACCGATGAAACTCTTGCCCTGATGGAATCCATTGGCGATCCTAAAATAAAAATTCATCATTCAATTTGGGATGCTTCATTAAGAAAAGGAGGAACAGTATTAGCGGTAGAAACCAATAAAGCATTTGAATTGATCAACCCAGCAAGTACTTGGGCTTTTTATATACAGGGAGATGAAGTGATACACGAACAATACCATGGTGCTATTCGCACTGCATGCGAAAAATATAAAAACGATCAAGCAGTAGATGGATTACTGTTTAAGTATTTGCATTTTTATGGTACTTATGATTATGTGGGAGATAGTAGGAAGTGGTATAATCACGAAGTAAGAATTATTCGCAACGATAAAACCATTCAATCCTATAAAGACGCACAGGGTTTTAGAAGGGGAGA
>CANGTR010000064.1 GCA_947456855.1 Sphingobacteriia bacterium
CCCAACGAAGAGCGCGGTGTTTTTAAAACAACCGATGGTGGCAAAACATGGAAAAAAACTTTGTATGTTAATGATCAAACCGGGGCATCCGATTTAGTGATGGAACCAGGTAATCCGGAAATTTTTTATGCTGGCATGTGGCGAGTAAAACGTTCTCCTTATAATATGGAAAGTGGCGGTGAAGGATCTGGTTTGTATAAAAGCGTTGATGGAGGAGAAACATGGAAACCCATAACCGCTAACAAAGGATTGCCTAAAGGTGTTTGGGGAATTGTGGGTGTTGCAGTGGCGCCTTCTAATCCAGAAAAAATTTATGCCATCATCGAAAACAAAGATGGTGGGTTGTACAAAAGTGAAGACAGCGGAGAAACATGGAGTTTAACATCCAATGATAACAATATTCGTCAACGCGCTTGGTATTATAGCAAAGTATTTGTTGATCCTAAAAATGAAAACCTTGTTTACTGCCCCAATGTAAATTTTATGCGCAGTAAAGATGGTGGCAAAACTTTTCAAGGAATCAATACACCTCATGGAGATCACCACGATTTATGGATCGATCCAGAGAATGGCAATCGCATGATCGTAGCAGATGATGGTGGTGCTCAAGTTAGTTTTGATGGAGGTGATAATTGGAGTACGATGATGAATCAACCTACTGCCCAGTTTTATAGAGTTACCACAGATAATTCAGTACCCTATAGAATATTAGGGGCACAACAAGACAATTCAACAGTTCGTATAAAAAGCAGAACATCGGGAGCTGGAATTACAGAAAGAGATTGGGAAGTAACTGCAGGATCGGAAAGCGGTCATGTGGTTGCAGATCCATTGAACCCAGATATTGTTTATGGTGGAAACTATGGTGGTTATTTAGCAAGGCTCGATCATAAAACTGGTGAGAATCGTGCAATCGATGTTTGGCCCGATAATCCTATGGGAGCAGGGGTAGACGTTCAGAAATATAGATTCCAATGGAATTTTCCTATTTTCTTTTCACCACATAATCCGAAGAAATTATACACTGCCGGAAATCATTTATTTTCAACTGAAAACGAAGGTGCTAGCTGGGAAAAAATCAGCCCCGATTTAACTACCAATGATAAATCAAAACAAGCTTCTAGTGGTGGGCCCATTACACAAGACAATACTTCAGTAGAATATTATTGTACCATTTTTGCTGCTACTGAATCTGCTTTAGAAAAAGATTTGTTATGGACAGGAAGTGATGATGGATTGATTCATGTGAGTAAAGATGGCGGTAAGAATTGGGAGAATGTTACTCCTCCTGATGCAGGAAAATGGATGATGTGGAATTGTGTAGAAACAGATCCATTTAAAAAAGGCACCGCTTATTTTGCTGGAACAAAATACAAGTCGGACGATTTCACACCTTATTTATTCAAGACATCCGACTATGGTAAAACATGGACCAAAATAACCAATGGAATCAATAACATGCATTTTACTCGTGCAATCAGAGCAGATAGAAAACTAGCTGGTTTATTGTATGCCGGCACTGAGTATGGCATGTATATTAGTTATGATGATGGAGCCAATTGGAAATCTTTTCAATTGAATTTACCCATTGTTCCTATCACAGATATGACCATTAAAGACAATGATTTGATTATTGCTACACAGGGTCGTTCATTTTGGGTGATTGATGATTTAACCATTGTTCAGCAAAAAAGCAATTCAATAACTGCTAAAAACTTGCATGTATTTCCTATTAATGATGCATATCGTACAGAAGGTGGTGGCAGAAGGAGAAGGGGTGCTGGTGGAACAGAACCCAATATGGGCGCTAATCCTCCTGCTGGAACAGTGATCAATTATTTTTTGAAAGGCACTACGGATAGTTCAAAACATTCCATCACTATTATGGATAAAATGGGCAAACCAATCAAAACATTTAGTAAGAATGCCAAAGAACTTACAGATAAATTGGATTATACCGAAGGCATGAACCAGTTTGCTTGGGATATGAATTATCCTCCGGCAGAAAAAGCCGATGGCATGATTTTATGGAATGGTGCCATTGGATCTGCAAAAGCAGCCCCAGGAAAATACAGTGCAAGAATAAAATACAATAATGATTCGGTTGATGTTCCATTTGTAATAAAAGCAGATCCTGTTTATAAAATGACTGAAGCTGATTATGATGCTCAGGTTGGTTTTTTATTGCAGGTGCGCGATAAATTTAGTGAGATTCAAATTGGTATTAAAAATATCAGAACTGTGCGTACACAGATCAATGATTTGAATGGTAGAATTGATACCAAGGCCAATAAAGACATTAAGCAAATGGGCGATAGCATCAATAAGCAACTTACTAAAATTGAAGAAGCTTTGTACCAAACCAAATCTAAGAGCGGACAAGATGTTTTGAATTTCCCTATTCGCTTGAATGATAAGATTGCTGGCTTGTACAATGTGGCTTCTAGTGGTTATGCACCACCAAGCAAACAAGTTAGAGAAACATTTGCCGATTTGAGTGGCCAAGCTGATGTTCAATTAGCTAAGCTAAAAACGATACTAGACAACGATTTGAAGCAATACAATAAAATGATTAATGAGAAACAGGTTCCTGTAATTGGGATAAAGTAATTACTCATTCAATTTAAATCTGGGTTGATATGAAATCATTTCATGTTGGCCCAGATTTTTTCATTTATAGATTGAGCCAATAATTGAGTTTAAGTACAATGGCCCTGTTCTTACTTTTAAAAAGAGGGTCTGTAAAATAATTGTCGGTATACACTACAAATAAATCGCTCATTGGCTTGAAGCGATATTGAAGTCTACTGTTGATATTGAAATTATTTCTTTGGGTATTGTATTGAAAAAAAGTGGTCCAAAATAAATTGGTGGTAAAATTGATTTCAGTTCGCTGAGTTATTAAGAAAATTTCAGCAGATCCATAAGGGTCAGGAAAACTGATTTTATTGTATTGCACATTGAAATTGAGATTTACATGCGGCAAATCTCTAATAAAAATGCCAGCTCTTAAATTCGTTCTCATTCCGTTGTAAAATTGACCGTATCCGCCATTCAATGTAAATCCAATATTTTTTCTAAAATCAGAACGATAACTGATTTCAGCATCCGAATATAAATAATGACCAATTGGTAAAGGAGTAGCGCCAGTAAAAGAAATTGGAAACTGTAATTGCACTTCTGAATTGTTGATACCAAAATTTAGATTTTCCGTTGAACGAAATTGCATATTGAAGGAGGCGCTTGTATTTCGCTCATTGAAACTATTGTCTGGATTAAATACAATGAAATTTTCTAGATTATAATTATAGCCAATAATTTTTCCTTTAGTTGGAATAACCCTATATTTTAATTCAGTATAGGATTGTTTATAACCCACTCGAACAATGGTATCTCTAATTGCGTCATAGTTTTCTATACGCTCTATAAAACCCATATCTGCGTAATAATTGGTACCAACATGGGTGAAATCTTGAATCAGACCAAAATTTCTACCATTATAACCAACACCTCCACTATAATACTGGTTTTCTTTGCTAATGGTTGGTTTTATTGCATGATGGTAAGTTGCCCAGCCACTCCATTTTCCTGCAAGATCGGAATATTGAAATTCTAGTCCGGCATTTCTACCATATTCATTCAAAGGATTAGCTTTCTTTTCTGCATCGGTCATAAAACTTTGCTTGTTTAAAAAGTATCCTTTTAAAACAGAGCGTTTTAGTATACGCTGATCAATTGAAATAGCTGTATTGTTTTCTGGAGCAAAGTCGTCTTTTCTCCCAGTTTGCATATTCATAAAACCAATACGCGTTTTCTTTGCCAGGTTTCCGGTAATTCTTGCACCAAATAAAATAGGAATCCTATTTCCATTAGGGTCTAATCCAATTCTTCTAGAATAAAATGGTCGTATGGGCTCTATACCATAACCCGCAAATAGATCTGCATTTTCTAAAAAGAAAGTTCTTCTTTCAGGAAAAAAAATATTAAAACGAGAGAGATTGGTTACTTGTTGGTCTACTTCAATTTGAGAAAAATCTGGATTAACCGTTAGGTCTAAATTAAGAGAAGGGGTAAGCCCAAATTTGGCATCAAAGCCTGCATTTGCGCTAAGCCTTAAAGGATCTTTATTAATATTGTCTTGGTCTAATTCCGAAGTTACAAATGGAACGAAAACACCATTGGTTCCTGGTTTAGGAGGAGATTCGTCCCAAATTAGTGAACCAGTATAGCCTAAATCATAAGAATTGAAGTTTACCGGTAGATTGGTCCAAACATCATATTCATTCGATTTGGTATCAACCCTTAAAAAATTAATTCCCCATACTTTTTTATCTGCCTGATATCGAATTGATTTGAAAGGGATGGCCATTTCTGCAGTCCATCTATCTTTAAATCTTTTAGTGGCTGAATACCAAGTTTGGTCCCAGCTAAAACTCAATCCTTCATCAGAACTTACCAATTGATCTTCACTTTGAGCGTTAAAAGCATTTACAACAAAAAAGAAACCATTGTTTCTTGTATTGATTGGGTCAAGAATTACTGCAACGCAATCATTGCCATCATGGCCATTGTCTCTCTTTAAACTTTGAATGAACTGTTTGCCCGAATCGTATGCTGTATAAGAGATATAAATAAATTTATCATCGTATGCTGTTCGTACTTCGGTTTTTTGGGTGGCTTTATTTTTATCGTCTGGGTATTTTTGCCAGAATGAAGTAACCATTTGTGCATTTTGCCAAATGGGTTCATTTAATTCGCCATCAATTTTAATGGGCTCTTTTGTTTTAGTAATGTGAATTTGATAATCTTTTTGAAAGCTTTCGCCATTCCGTTCTTGACCATGAGCAGTGAAGTAGCCAATAGAGAATATCAATAAAAATAATTTGAGCATAATATAAATGGACGCGAATGTCTATAAAAAATAGTTATTTGAGTATTGAAAAATGTTGAATGGTAAAAATGAAGCTCAAAGATCGCCTAGTAAATCGGGCCTTCTTGTTTTGGTTCTTTCCAGTGATTGTTCAAAACGCCATTCTTCTACTTTTTTAGGATCACCTTGTAATAGAATTTCAGGCACTTTGTCCCCTCTGAAATCTGCCGGTCGTGTGTAAACTGGAGGCGCTAATAAATTATCCTGAAAAGAATCAAAGAGTGCAGAAGTTTCATCATTCAATACCCCTGGGATTAATCTCCCAATCGCATCTACCACTACAGCAGCTGCCAATTCTCCGCCACTTAATACATAATCGCCAATGGATATTTCCATGGTTACATATTTGGTTCTGATGCGTTCATCAATGCCTTTATAGTGTCCACAGATAATTAATAAATTACCTTCTAAAGAAAGTTGATTGGCTGTTTGCTGATTGAATGGTTTACCATCAGGAGTCATATAAATGATGGCATTATAAGGTGTGTCTTTTTGCAATTCATCAATTGCATTGGCAAGTGGTTCGCACATCATCACCATTCCTGCTCCTCCACCATATTGATAATCGTCTATTTGAGCCTGTTTATTAATGGCCCATTTGCGTAAATTGTGTAAACGTACAGTGAGCAAACCCTTTTCCTGTGCCCTTTTCATAATACTATGACCAAAAGGGCTTTCTAATAATTCAGGCACTGCAGTAATAATATCAATAATCATAAGTAGAAAAATTAATCCATAAAATCACCTAAATCTCTTCTTTCTTTTTTGGTTGGTCTGCCTACTTTACTCAAACGCTTTCCTGTTTGAAAACTTGCAGCAACCGATTTGATTCTGTCTATTTCTTCTTCAGGGGTAATATCGATATAATGCAAAATTGCTTCGGAATACTGAACCCTTGTATGCAATAACCCTGTTACTTTAATCACCCATTTTTTGGCTTCTGTTTTTACATGGTATTCGTCGCCTATAGCAACTATACGGGAGGCTTTCACTGCATCGCCCTTCCATTTTACTTTTCCCTTACTACATGCATCTCCAGCCTGGCTTCTCGTTTTAAACAAACGGATGGCCCATAAATATTTATCAATCCTTAATTTATCTTTTTCAACTGCCATTGCTATGCATTCATTTCAGCAAAATATTGATGGAAATAAGGAATGGTTTCAATGCCTTTATAAAAATTAAACACATTGTATTTTTCATTCGGGCTATGCAAATTGTCGCTGTCTAAACCAAAACCTAAGAATACAATTTTTAATCCCAATTCTTTTTCAAATAAAGCACAAATAGGTATACTGCCTCCACCTCTTACAGGAATAGGTTCTTTGCCAAATGTGGTTTCTATTGCTTTAGAAGCTGCTCTGTATGCAATTGAATCAATCGGCGTCATATATGGTTCTCCACCATGGTGCTCAGAAGCTTTTACAGTAACCCCTTCTGGTGCAATTGATCTAAAATAGTTCAATATTTTTTCGGTAATTTTTACCGAAGATTGATTGGGAACCAATCTGCAAGAAATTTTTGCGAATGCTTTTGAAGGCAATACTGTTTTTGCGCCCTCACCTGTATATCCACCCCAGATTCCATTCAATTCTAATGTTGGTCTGATGCCAGTTCTTTCATTGGTTGTAAAGCCTTTCTCTCCCCATAAATGGTCAACCCCTAAATCAGCTTTATATGCTTGTTCGTTAAATGGAGCTTGGGCCATTTTGGTACGTTCTGCATCAGTAGCATTTACAATATCATCATAAAATCCTGGAATGGTAATATGGTTGTTTTCATCATGACAAGATGCAATCATTTTTGCTAACATCGTTATCGGATTAGCAACCGCTCCTCCGTAAACGCCGCTGTGTAAATCTCTATTCGGACCAGTAACTTCCACTTCTATATAACTCAATCCCCTAACACCAATATCAATTGAAGGATTTTCCATGCTTAACATGGATGTATCGCTAATCAATATCACATCAGCTTTTAATAGTTCTTTATTGTTCTTTACAAATGTGGCTAAATTAGGGCTACCAATTTCTTCTTCCCCTTCAATCAAAAATTTAATATTGGTTGGTTGCGTATTGGTTTTTGTAAAAGTTTCTAAGGCTTTTACATGCATGTAAAATTGACCCTTGTCATCACATGATCCTCGTGCAAAAATTTTACCGTCAATGATAACAGGATCAAATGGTCCACTTTTCCATAATTCAATGGGATCGGCTGGTTGTACATCGTAATGCCCGTATACTAAAACTGTTGGTTTACTTGGATCGATCATTTTTTCTCCGTACACAATCGGATGACCATCCGTAGGATAAATAGTTGCCGTGTCGGCTCCGGCTTCCATTAGGCGCGCTTTTACAGCTTCAGCACAATTCAACATATCGGTTTTGTGCTCTGTTCTAGCGCTAACACTGGGTATTCTCAATAAATCGAGTAATTCATTTAGAAATCGATCTTTATTGGCGTTTTGATATTCTTTCCAACTAGTCATAAAATACTTTTTATAGGGTACAAAGTTATGGTTTTAGTAAGAAGCTAGATGCTGTGTTTCTGATTCGATACCAAATTATCCAATGTCCATATCAATTGCTGCTGAAATGGATGCTTTCGAACAGAACAATCTGTTTTAGTACAAATAGCACAACTAAAATCGAGGCAACCATCTGTATGCACAAATAGTTCAATTGTATCGCCAAATTTATTTTTAATCAAATCTGATAAAGCATCAATTTCTACATGTGCTTCATGAATATTCATATACCATGGAAGTGTAAGATGGCAGTCTATATGCAGCAACGCACCATATTTGATTACCCTTAAATTGTGTAAATCAACCCAATTCACTTTTTTATGTTTATTCAATTCGTTAATAAATTCATTAAGTAAAACCATATCTGCTTCATCCATTATACCTGCTAATGATTTTCTTAAAATAGTATAACCATTGTACATGATCCAGACGCTTAATACAATTGCAATAGCCTTGTCTAACCAGTAAATTTTGGTAAAATAAATCAAGGCAATAGACAGTAGAACTCCTACTGTTGAATAGGTGTCTATCTGTAAATGTTTACCGCTGGATTCCAAAGCAAGGGAGCCATTTTTTTTACCCATTCTAATACAATAGGCGCCTGCTACATAATTTAAAACAGCCGTGCTAGCAATCAGCCAAATACCACGGTCTAACGATTTAATTTGGGTGTTTTGTAAAATATTTTGAACAGTTTCATAAATGATGATGATTCCTGCAGCAATTACCAAACTGCCTTCTGCAGCAGCAGATACAAATTCAGCTTTGCCGTGCCCATATGGATGGTTCTCATCTTTTGGTTTTGCTGCTATATACAAGCTATACAGCCCTATAAAACCTGCAATTACATTTACAATACTTTCCAATGCATCTGAAAGAATTGATACGGATGAAGTGATGTAGTATGCGGTAATTTTTACCAAAAAGAGCAGGATACTTAATACAGTAATCCATTTTTGAATAGTAAAGTTTTGCAAGTTCTTTTTCAAATAAACAATTTAAAGCAAGCTAATTCAATAAAATAGCCTAACCAATATAGGAATACTAATTGTTTAGCTATATACCTATTCGAAATATCATTGGGATAATCTAATGAATGAGTACGGTACTGAAATTAATTACACAATGCTTAGCCAGCATGGCAGAAATACCGCAATATTTTTCCATAGACAAGCTCACTGCACGCTTTAATTTATCTTCATCAGCTGGGTCTACATTGCAATGGTATACTAAATCAATTGATTTAAAAACTTTTGGATGATCATCAGTTTGTTCGGCTTCTGCTGTAATTGATAATTGGGTAAAATGCACTTTCATCTTATTTAATATATCTACAACATCCATTCCGCTGCATCCACACAATGAAGCCAGTAACATTTTTTTTGGGCTCATGCCACTATCTAATCCGCCTCCTTCTTTGGTTGTGTCTAATCTTACGATATGACCATCTGCATTGGTATCAAAAGCCAGCGCTTCTTTCCAGGTTGTAGTAACTTTCATGGTTTGATTATTTTAATTGTGTAGCAACAAAATCCCAGTTAACAGTGTTCCACCAGTTATTCATATAATCAGGTCTTTTGTTTTGGTATTTTAAATAATATGCGTGTTCCCATACATCTAATCCCAATAAGGGTTTACCTTTTAATTCGCTGATATCCATCAAAGGGTTGTCTTGATTTGGTGTAGAACCAATAGCCAATTTATTTTCAGCAGTTAAAACCAGCCATACCCAACCACTTCCAAATCTATTTTTACCCGCGTCTGTAAACGCTGTTTTAAATGTATCCAATGAACCAAATGATCCATCTATCATAGAAGCTAATTTACCAGTTGGTTTAGTTGAACTACCGGCTTTCATACATTGCCAGAAAAATTCATGGTTATAATGACCACCTGCATTATTTCTCATCTTTGTAGAATATGCTGAAATTTGATGAAGAAGATTTTCTAATGAAGTATTATGCATATCTACTTTTTCAGCAACACAAGCATCATTTAAATTTTTGGTGTAAGTAGCTGCATGTTTAGTATAGTGAATTTCCATCGTCATTGCATCTATGAAAGGCTCTAATGCATTGTAGCTATATGGTAATGGTTGTTGAAAATAATTGGCAAAACTATTATTAGAATGGGCAAATCCAAATTGGGGTAAAACAGTCAATCCAATACCTGCTGCTAAACCTGCTTGACCGGTGGTTTTAATAAAAGCCCTTCTGCTATTGACTTTTTTCATGTCTTTTTATGGATTTGTTTTCCTTGAAATTAGTAATTAATTCACGAACTCTTTTGAAAGTTCTGTAATAAGATTCTTGGTTGAATAGTTGTGAATCGCGCATGGCTTTAAAAATTAGAAAAGCTCCGATTGGAATTAAAATAAATGTAGAAAGCCACATGCCTACAATCGCATTTGTTTGACCCGATTTCACAAATTTCTCTCCAAAAGTGTTAAACAAATGAAATATCACAAAGAAAATAATGGCAAAAACCAATGGGGTACCTAACCCGCCTTTTCTTATAATTGATCCGAGCGGAGCACCAATTAAAAACAATACCAGGCAAGCAATAGATAGGGTGAATTTACGGTGCCATTCAATTTCATGTAATTGCAATGATTGGTATTTTTCTTTGTAATCCCTTGCCATCATATCAACCGACCCTTTAATAGTAGCTAATTGGTTATTCGCAGATTCTTGTATAGAAAGTCGTAGACTATCAGGAATTAATTTTGTTTTTTTAACAATGGGGAGTGGGTTTTTGATTGACTGAGTCCATCCTGTATCTACGTATCTGGCAAAACGCAAGTAAGGAGTTATTTCCTTATTTGATTGTTTTGCATAAAAACTGTCTAAATGCTTTAAAGAATCAATGGCATGGTTGAGTTGACGAATGCTTAGCATTTTGGGGTCGTAAAAAGCACTGTCTCCTGTTTTATTCATTTGAAAACTTTTCAGGTCGAATACTTTTTTGTACTGACTAAATCCCATCCTGGTAAACTGGGTATTTCTTACATTTCTAGCACCTTTTTCTTCGTAGCGACAGCCATTTTTTAAAATAAATTCTAGAAACTGTTTGTCTTTTGTTACGCGCATTACGCCAGTTTCTGCAATCAATAAGTTGTCTTGTAAATTGTAACCCTTCTCAAAAATAACCACATCATGTATGATGCTATCATTTTCTTCTTTTCTTCCTAATTTAATCACATAGCCATCAATCTTATCATAAAAAACACCTTCTTTAATATCAATAGACGGTTTAGAAACAATGATATCATATTTTAAAGCAGACAATTTTAATTGGGTTACTGGGATAATGTTATTGGCAAATAAGAAAGCCAAACCACCTATAAAAAATGTGATTATAAGCAGTGGTCGCATAAAGCGCAATAATGGTATTCCTGCTGCTTTGATGGCCACCAATTCAAAGCTTTCGCCTAAATTTCCAAATGTCATAATCGAAGAAAATAGGAGTGCAAGTGGCAATGCTGTTGGAACCCAAAACAATGTAACCAATCCAACCAATTTTAAAACGGTAAATAGGCCCAGGCCTTTTCCAACCAAATCATCAATGTACAACCAAAAAAACTGCATGGTTAAAACAAAGATCGAAATAAGGAATGCCGCAATAAACGGACCAATAAAAGATTTGATAATTAGTATGTCTAGTTTTTTTATCACCTAACCTGGCTTAATATTGTTGTTATGAGTGAAGCAAAAGTAACACTTTCGCCAAAGGAACATGAATTGGTGATCAATGCCGACTGGATTTTAACAAAGAATCTTATTATTCAGAAAGTGTATGACTTGTTTGGGCAAGTTGCTGCAGTCTATCAATCAGATGCAGCAAAATTTACATCTTTTAACGAAACCCCAGTATTCGGTATAGCCCCCAAAATATCCAGGGGTGAACAATACCAACAATTGCCCTATGTAATGCTCGATTTTCCACGTTTCTTTACCGAAGAAGACATTTTTGCCATTCGTAGTTTTTTTTGGTGGGGCAATCATTGTAGTATTCATTTGGTTATAAAAGGAGCCTATCTGGCTAAATATGGCCCATCTATTGATCGGTATTTTAATTTAATTGGAAAAAATACCAACGAAACAAAAGATTGGTTCATTGGGGTTGGAGCAGACCCATGGCAGCATCATTTTGATCAATCCAATTACATAGCGATTGATCATTGGAATGGAGAAACGGTAACCCAATTGCCTTTTTTAAAGTTGGCAAAAAAAATCCCACTGCAAGAGTGGGATGATATAGATCGGTTTTTAATCATTCATTTTAATAGAGCTTTATCAATGCTATCTGAGTATTGATAAAGCATTTTATGCGCCCAATCGGTGAAACAATTCCTTCACCTGATACTGCCATAATTGGCTCTGGTCTTTGATTTCATTCTTTTCGGCAAAATCTTTAATTACCAAAATAGTTTGATTGGATATTTCGGTTTTTTCTATTCTGAATTCAAAATATTCATTCTTTTCTGAGTGAAGCCAATGAAAACGGATAAATTTATTTTCTTCCTTATCCATGATCTCTGCCTTATCTGGCACCCCTCCATTCCAAGAAAAACTATATACGTTTTCCCATTCATCTACTTTATCGGCAAACCATTCCTGTAATCCAGCTGGTGTTGCTAAAAATTCATATAAAATAACGGGAGAACATCTAACTGGAAATTCTAACGTAAATAATTGCTTCTTACTCATTAATTGTTCTTTAACCTTCATGGTAGCCGTGCAATAATATTAAATAATACCTATCCCCCAAATGTTTTTTTATAAACAATCATTATTTTAACTATTTAGAGTTATAGTTATCACTTAATTAATTTGTAAAATATTGAAAACCAGTATTTTAAACCATTTTTTTATTATTCTGTTAAAAATATTAAAATCATATTCCACCCCAAAATTATCCATTCAATTTATTGCTAGCCCAGCTTGCTGTATATGGGCTTAACTTTTTATTAAACGCAAGTGCTGGTTCAATCAATAAAACACCAAGTATAGAATCAACTCAAATCTTTCAATTGAGCTAAACAATTCAAGGTTAATTTGTGATAACAATTGTGCTGCATTTAATCAACCCAGTATATTTGCAGTCTTTTAATAATGGGAGGTTGTAATTATGTTTCAGAATTTATCAGAAAAACTAGAGTCGGCGTTTAAAAACCTCAAAGGTGAATCACGCATTAACGACCTCAATATTGCCAATACGGTTAAAGACATTCGCAGGGCTTTACTAGATGCCGATGTGAACTTTAAAATTGCCAAAGAATTTACCGAAAAAGTAAGGGATAAGGCAGTAGGAGAAAAAGTAATCAATGCCATTAGTCCAGGGCAATTGATGGTAAAAATAGTACAGGATGAATTAACCGAATTAATGGGTGGAACTGCTGCTAATTTTAACGCAGAAGGCAATCCTGCCATCATTTTAATTGCTGGCTTACAAGGTAGTGGTAAAACCACTTTTACCGGTAAATTGGCCAATTATCTCAAAACCAAAAAAGGCAAATCGCCCCTGGTAGTTGCAGCTGATATTTATCGCCCAGCAGCCATTGATCAGTTAACCGTTTTAGCCGAACAAATTGGGGTTAGTATTTACAGTGAAAGGGAGAATAAGGATGCGGTTTCAATTGTACAGAATGCCATCAAGGAAGCAAAATCAACCAATAAAAATGTAATCATCATCGATACTGCGGGCCGTTTGGCAATCGACGAAGTGATGATGACCGAAGTGGCCAATATTAAAAAAGCGGTAAATCCTTCAGAGATCCTATTTGTAGTGGATTCAATGACTGGTCAGGATGCGGTTAATACTGCTAAGGCTTTCAACGATCGATTGGATTTTACTGGTGTGGTATTAACCAAATTAGATGGCGATACAAGGGGTGGTGCTGCATTAACCATCAAATACACTGTAGAAAAGCCCATCAAATTTGTAAGCAGTGGCGAGAAAATGGATACCCTCGATGTGTTTTATCCGGATAGGATGGCACAAAGAATTTTAGGGATGGGAGATATTACCTCATTGGTAGAAAAAGCCCAAGCTCAATTTGATGAAGTAGAAGCCAAAAAATTAGAAAAGAAAATTCGCAAGAATCAGTTTGATTTTCAGGATTTTATGGATCAATTGCAACAGATTAAAAAAATGGGCAATCTGAAAGATTTGATGGGAATGATACCAGGAGTGGGTAAAGCGGTAAAAGACATTGATATCAAAGACGATGCATTTAAAGGAATTGAGGCCATGATCAGTTCTATGACTCCTTTTGAGAGGGCCAATCCTGATAGTTTAACGCAGAGCAGAAGATTGCGTATTGCAAAAGGAAGTGGAAAGGATATCGGCGATGTAAATGCTTTTATGAAGCAATTTGAACAAATGAAGCAGATGATGAAAATGATGAATAATATGCCAATGGGGGGCAAATTTCCCGGGATGAGGAGGTAGATTTTTAAAAAGCTTTGGATTTTTATGCTGAAATGCGTAATTTCGCGCTCCTAGAATACCTAGATTAACCAAATTTAATCACGCCTTTAAATTTCTATTTATGGCAGTAAAAATGAGACTCCAGCGTCACGGGAGTAAAAAAAGACCATTCTACTTTATCGTAGTAGCTGATGGTCGTGCGCCAAGAGATGGTAAGTTTATCCAAAAAATTGGTACTTACAATCCATTAACAGTTCCTGCAACCATCCAGTTAGATCGTCAAAAAGCATTGGATTGGTTAAACAAAGGAGCTCAACCTACAGACACTGTTCGCAGAATCCTTTCATTCAAGGGAGTATTGTATTTGAAACATTTATTACGTGGTGTTAAATTAGGCTTGTTTGATGATGCAGCTGCCATGGTGAAATTCCAAGAGTGGCATACAGAACATGAAGCCAATATCACTCGTAGGAGCGACGAACACAAGAACAAACAACGTGCTAAAAAAGCATATGTTCCTGTAGTGAAAAAAGTAGAAGAAAAACAAGAAGAAGTAGTAGCTGCTGCACCTGCAGAAGATGCTCCTGCTGAAGCTTAGTACATTTCATATTTTAGTAAAAGGGTTCGGTTTACCGAGCCCTTTTTATTTTCATCAATCCCAACTAGGGTTTAATTATCTTGCATACAATGAACGATTATATTCATATCGGAAAAATAGTTGCTGCTTTTGGCGTGAAGGGGGATGTCATTCTTACGCATTCGTTAGGAAAAAAATCATCATTCACTGGAGTCAAAGCATTATTTGTTGAAGAAGTAAAAGGATCCTATATCCCTTATTTTGTAGAAACAGCTAAAGCGAAAGATGAGGTAGAAACCATTGTGAAATTAGAAGGGGTAAATAGCAAAGAAGCAGCAGCAAGGCTCAACACCAAACTCGTTTGGTTATTGGATGCCGATTTTAGAAATCAAGCAGGGAAAGATGCGCCAATATCTTTGTTAGGATATGAATTAATTACAGATGAAGACGAAAACCTAGGTCCTATCGTAGAAGTAATCGAACAACCTCATCAGGTTTTGTTGCAAGTGTTGTTAGATGGTAAAGAAGCCCTAATTCCTTTGCATCAAGAAACATTGGATAAGATTGATCGTAAAGCAAAAAAAGTTTTTGTAAGCTTACCGGATGGGTTATTGGATGTATACCGTTAAGTTTAATACTTTTAAAGAGTGACAACTCCTCAACGTTATATCGCTCATTTAGACCTTGACTCCTTTTTTGTAAGTGTAGAAGTAGTCAATAATCCTTTCTTAAAAGGCCAAGCTGTTATTGTAGGGGGTTCTAAAGACAGGGGTGTTGTAACAACTTGTAGCTATGAAGCGCGCAAGTTTGGTGTGAGAAGCGCCATGCCCATGCGCAAAGCCATGCAACTCTGCCCACATGCTATTTTGGTTCAAGGAACCAGGGGAGAA
>CANGTR010000065.1 GCA_947456855.1 Sphingobacteriia bacterium
GTTTTTGTTAACAATCATTTGCATGAATTTAATGTTAAAATGAATCCAATAACAGTGAGTTTGGATAAAAGAGCTAAAAATTCATTTGAAATTGTGGTTAATGATACTGCTTTTACCAATATGTCAGTGGCTATAACTGATGCATCTATAGTATCGGCAGATCAACACACCATTTTTTCTAATTTTTTATTGACCAATGAAATTAAAGGATATGTTCACAATCCTGCTTATTATTTTAAAAGTGATACTGATTCTATCTCAGCTCAACTAGATTTAGTAATGCTTACCAATGGTTGGAGAAAATACGATTGGGATAAAATTATGGCAGCTGTTCCTCCTAAACTACAATACTTGCCGGAAAACAATTTTATGTCGTTTAAGGGAAAAGTTTTTGGTAATAAGTTGGCATCTAATGCGGCGCCCATGCAATTAAATTTTATTGCAGTTGGTAAAGATAGTAGCAAGAATTTTTTCTTTACTCCAGTTGAAAAAGATGGGACATTTGAAGAAAAAGGTGTGTTTTTTTTCGATACGGTGAAAGTGTATTATGGTTTTAATGGCAAAACAAAATTGGCGGAATCTACTCAAGTACAATTAGACAATGGATTATTGCGAAAAGAAAACAACACATCAATCAACTTAAGTGGTATTAATCCATTTGCAACTTATTCTGATAGTTTAGCCAATTTAAGAATGAATTATTTTCTATCCGAGCAAGAAAAGTTGCGCAGGGCAATGGCAAGTGCTACATTGGCTGAAGTAACAGTAAAATCTAAAGTTAAAAATCCAATGCAAGTGATCGACGAACGCTATGCTTCTGGATTATTTTCTGGAGGCGATGGTTATAGTTTTGATTTAACAGATGATAAAATGATCGGAGCCCTAGATATTTTTACTTATTTGCAAGGTAGAGTACCAGGTTTACAAATTTCTACAGCAGGTGGGCAACCAACATTAAGTTGGAGAGGAGCTAACCCCGATTTATTTTTAAATGAAATCCGCTCAGATGTATCTATGATTCAATCAATGAGTGTTTTTGATATTGCCTATATAAAAGTTTTTAGACCTCCATTTTTCGGGGCTGCTGGTGGCGGAGCTGGAGGGGCTATTGCCATTTATACCAAAAAAGGGAATGACTCCAGAAAAGCAGATCCCAATAGCAAGGGAATGGATATGATCATTTTAGCAGGGTATTCTAAATTCAAAGAATTCTATTCGCCTTCTTACGACAGAACACCAACCAATTTTGACCCAGATATTCGTAGTACTTTATATTGGAACCCTTACATCATAACGAATAAAAAAACGCCAAGATTTAAAGTAGAATTTTACAATAATGATATCTCTAAAAAACTTCAAGTAGTGCTGGAAGGGGTTAACGGAGCAGGTAAAATGGTAAGGGTGGTAAAAATAATAGAATAATATGCAAAAATGATGGTATCTGATACCAATGCATGTCTCTTAAATTAGTGGTTTTTTATTGGTAAGCAATCGTTTAAAGGAGTGGTATATCAATATATCACTCCTTTTTTTAAAAAAACTGCCATTTCTATGGTATCTTATGTCGAATTTCTGCTCTATTTAAAGGATTCTTACTATTTAAAGCTTGCTTGTGAATTTTTCCATTGCTAATGATAACGTAATTTGGCAAAACCTACTTACAGGAGATAGAAATGCTCTTGCTAAATTGATGCATGCTTTTTTTCGTCCTTTGGCTAATTATGGGCTCAGATTTACTTCGGATAAAGAATTAATCAAAGATTCTGTTCAAGAATTATTTATAGTATTGTGGGAGAGAAGAGATCAATTGGCCACTTCAGTTAATCTTAAATCTTATCTGTTTACTTCATTTAGGCGACTGCTTCTCCGAAAACTAAAAAAAATACACAAAACGTCTACTATAACTCTAGATCCGATTTACGTGGATTCTTTTTCTTTTGTTCTAGGTACTGAGAGTAAAATTATAGCATCAGAACAAGCAAATAACTTATCCAATCACTTTAATCAATTAATTGCCAAATTGCCAGAACGACAAAGGGAAGTGGTCTATTTGAAGTTTTTTGAATCATTGAGTAGAGAAGAAATAGCCAATATTCTAGAAATTGCTCCACAAACTGTATCCAATATTCTTCAAATTGCATTAAGCAAATTGAAAATTGCTACTCCTGAGTCAGTTTGGAAGTTCTGTACATTTCCATTGGTGCAGTTATTGGTTGAATATTTATTTTAGTAAAATTTCAGTTTCAATGGTATTTATTTCAATTCACGGTCTCTATATATACTTAATACATCAAGATTAATGCTAATTCAGGATCCATATTTAAATTATAGCCTCGAAGATTTTTTTTGGGACGAGCGTTTCAGGGCCGATGTATTGAATGGGGGTAAAGATTTTGCTTATTGGGAAGAATGGGTAAAGCTTCATCCAACTCATCAGCCATTGGTTGAAAAGGCAAAGTTGATGATTTTGTCGGTTTATGTTGACAATATAACTTTTCACGAGGACGAAATCCAGCAGTTAGTTAGAGATACTCAAAAAATACTTGAATTAGATTATGTTGATGATTTTCCCATGGAGGATGCTACTCCTGCTCGAAAGATGAATAGATATTGGGCAATTGCTGCTTCTATTGTTTTGATGGTAGTTGCTAGTTGGATATTTGTAGAAAAAAATAAGTCAGTCAATCTTTCCTTTCAACCTTCGTACGAAAATTTAATTAAAGCAATTCCTCATCAATTGATTGAAAGAGTCAATCAAACAAATGCGCCTTTGATTATCACTTTGCCTGATGGTACCAGAACTACGCTGAGTACAAACTCAAAAATAAGCTATCCAGAAAAATTCATTGCATTAGATAAAAGAGAAGTTTTTCTTGTTGGGGAAGCTTTTTTTGAAGTAGTAAGAAATACACAAAAACCATTTTTGGTTTATGCGGAAGGATTGGTTACTAAAGTGTTGGGCACTAAATTTCGAGTTAGATCTTATGCAATCGATAAGGAAGTTGTTGTAGAAGTTGCTTCTGGCAGAGTCTCAGTTTTTGCAAATCCGAAATTTGCAAATGATGATAAAAAGGCCTCCAATGAATTGTCTAGTATTGTCTTAATTCCGAATCAAAAGGTTAGTTTTTTAAAGTCTGATGCAAGCATTGTAAAAACTTTGGTAAACAATCCAATTTTATTAAAGCCTGAGCAAGAGGCTAAGAAGCTAATCAATTTTGACGATACTCCTATCTATACCGTTTTTGCAGTTTTAAAAGAGGTGTATGGAATTGATATTGTTTTTGATGAAGAACTATTGGCAGAATGTTCATTAAATGCCAATTTAGATGGGTATAGTTTGTATGAACAATTAAATATTATCTGTAAGGCCTTAAATGGCAGCTATGAAGTGTTGGATGGAAGGGTAATAATTAATGCAAAAGGTTGTTTCAAAAAATAGTTTGCCCTTTTGGGGGCTCGATTGTATATAAAAAAATAAAACTACGCTTGCCATGAGAAAATCTTTTTTTCCTATTATAGTATTGTTCTTTGTGCAGATATGTGGGTATGCTAATTCCCAAAATGTTGCTGATAAAAAAGTAAGTATTCAAGTTACCAATTTGGAGTTGAAAAAAGTATTTACTTTAATAGAAAAGCAGACAGCTGTTAGATTTGTTTACAGTGCTGAAAAAATTCAATCCTCTAGAAAAATTTCATTAAATCTTATTGATAAACCCCTTATTGATTTCCTAAATAAAGTATCTAAAGAAATGGGGTTTGTGTATGAGTTGAATGGTGAATTGATTATTTTAAAACAAATTGATAATAAAGATCAACTATTACTTAGCGCCCCAGTGGTTGGTAAGCAATTATCAGAAATAAAAGATTCCAGGGTAATAGCTGGTACAATAACTGATGATAAAGGTGTTGCACTTTCAGGCGTTTCTGTTCAAATAAAAGGCACTAAAATTGGAACTACTACCGATGTAAATGGCAAATTTTCCATAAAGGTGAATGATAATTCATCCATTTTAGTTTTTAATTCAACAGGGTATGCTGTACAAGAAATTGCTGTTGGAGCGCAGACTTCAATAGGCGTGTCGTTGGTATCAAGTATTAATAAATTAGATGATGTAGTTGTTATTGGTTACGGAACTCAGAAAAAAATTACGGTAACAGGTTCTATTGGAACAGTTTCAACAACAGACATTTTAAGAGCCCCAGTTTCTAGTGTTGCAAATGCATTGGCAGGAAGATCGCCAGGAATTATTGCCGTTCAACGTGGCGGAGAACCAGGAAGGGATATTGCAGATATTTTTATTAGAGGTGTTGCTACTTTTGCTGGTGGTTCTAGTGCAACCCCGCTTGTATTAGTGGATGGAGTTCAAAGAAGTTTAAACGGAATAGATCCTTATACTATAGAATCCTTCAATATTTTAAAAGATGCATCCGCAACAGCGGTATTTGGTGTTAGAGGTGCAAATGGTGTAATCATTATTACTACTAAAACAGGCCAAGTAGGTAAACCTCAATTTAATTTCTCTAGTAATTTAGCTTGGCAAAACCCAATTCGTCTTCCTAATGAATTAAATGCGGTTGATTATGCTTTATTGCGAAATGAAGCAGAGGCAAACGATCAAAATAATCCCAACGCCAAAAGATTCAGTGATTACGATATAGAAAGATTCAGAAAAGGTGATGACCCTATATTTCATCCCAATATTCGTTGGATGGATTATATGTTAAAAGACTTTGCACCCCAACAACAATACAATTTGAATGTAAGTGGTGGAACCCAAGATGCTAAATATTTTGTATCTCTTGGTTATTTAAATCAGGATGGTATATACACAACGGGTGGACTTTTTCCTGAATTTAGTGCAAACCCTAATTTTAAAAGGTATAATATCAGAAGTAATTTTGATTTCAATATTTCAAAAAACCTTAGTTTATTTATTAAGTCTTCAGCAGAAATTCAAAATTCTAATTATTCTAACAGTGCAACAAGCGATATTTTTGGAACAATTCTTTCCGCTAACCCTATCATGACGCCTGTTTTATACGATGGCAAACTAATTCGCAATATTGATGGTCTTGCTGCATGGAATATTTCCAATACACCATTATTTCAAATGCTTAATAATGGATTTAATGTAAACTACAGCAGTCGGTTGAATATTAATATTGGTGGTAAATACAAATTAGATGCCATTACCAAAGGGTTGTCGGTAAGAGCCATGGGTGCTTATGACAGTTATTATTTACAATCAGTATCAAGAAGAAAGCAAATTCCTTTGTGGGATTTGAGAAGAAATCCATTGGCTAGTACTTTCCAAGATTCTATTGTTCCAATACCTGTTGTTAATCAGTTTGAAGGACCTGTTGGTTTTCTAGGAGAAAGTTTTAGCAAAAACAGAAGAATTTATGGGGAAGCTGCTATTGATTACAACAGAACTTTTGGTAGTCATACTTTTACAGGATTGTTTTTAGCAACTGGAGAGCGTTTATATGATGGAAGTAATCAGTTACCATTCAATTATTTAGGTTTGGTTGGAAGGGTTACTTATAATTATCAAAATAAATATTTTGCAGATGTTAACATTGGTTACAATGGATCAGAAAATTTTGCCAAAGACAAACAATTTGGTTTTTTTCCATCATTTAGTGCAGGGTATGTAGTTTCTCAGGAAAGTTTTTTTCCTAAAACAAAAGGCTTCAGTTATTTAAAATTAAGAGGTTCTTATGGAACTGTAGGAAACGATAAAATTGGTGGAAATCGTTTCTTGTTCTTGCCATCTTCATTTACATCTGGGGGGTCTTATTTCTTAGGTTTAGCAAATACACCTGTTACAGGTTATCGCGAAGCAAGTATAGGAAATCCTGGTGTTACTTGGGAAGTTGCCAAAAAAACCAATGTTGGTGCAGATTTCCGTTTTTTAAACGAAAAACTTTCATTCACATTTGATGTATTTTCAGAAAGAAGGGAAAAGATTCTGTGGAATTTAAATGTGCCGATAACCTTTGGACCTACTAATTTAATTTCTCCATATAATATTGGTATTGCCGAAAATAAAGGTTTTGAATTTGAATTAGGGTATAGGAATACGGTAAAAAACTCGGGGCTAACTTATTATGCGAATGCGAATTTCACTTATACAGAAAATAAGATTGTATACATGGATGAAGTTCCTCAGCCGTTTCCAGGTTTAGCAATGACTGGGAACAGAATTGGTCAACCAAAAGGTCTTCTTGCAGAAGGTCTTTACAATACCATTGATGAAATTAATGATCCCAAAAGACCTAAATCGGCTTGGGAAGGTGCTGGTTTAAAACCTGGCGATATTCGATATACAGATGTTAATGGTGATGGTAAAATTGATGACAATGATCGTGTGAATATGGGTAATCCAAACATACCTGGAATTATTTATGGAGCTACCGTTGGAGTACAGTATAAAGGGTTTGAATTATCTGTATTTGTGCAGGGTGCAGGAAATGTATCTACCTATTTAGCAGGTGAATCTGCATGGCCATTTATTGCAGGAACAAAAACTGCATTTGAAAATGCAAAAGAGAGCTGGTCGCCAGAGCGATATGCAAACGGAAGTCCAATTTCTTTACCAAGATTAACTGCTGCGCCAGAATCAAATAGACACAACTACAGGGTTTCTTCTTATTGGATGAGAGATGCTTCATATGTACGAATAAAGAACATAGAATTTTCTTATACTTTCTCTAATAAGATTTTACAAAAATTAGCTATGAAATCGATGAGAGTATACCTAAATGGACAAAATTTAGTAACGTGGACCAGTATGCCATATTTTGATCCTGAGATTCCAAGTTCTAATGGATCGGTATATCCGATGATGCGTGTTTTTAATTTTGGTTTAAATATTCAGTTTTAAATTTTTATACGATTGCTCAATGACAAAATTTATGAAAATGAAATATTTTTTCAAGCTTACACCCATACTTGCAGTGTGTATTTTAACAATGACTACTTCTTGTAAAAGGTTTCTTGAACAACCTAGTGGAAGTATAATAACTGTTGACTCGGTATTCACTACTCCAGATGCAGCCCAACGTGCCTTATGGAATGTTTATGCAACATGCGTTGTCAACGGTTTCATTACTGGCGACGGCGGTTCTGGTTTAAGCGATGCAGGAACTGTTGATGGGTTTTTATTAGCTGCTAGTGATGAAGGAGATCAATTTGGAACGGGGGGAAGGGCGAATGCTTTTAATGCGGGTACATGGGGTCCTACTTTTCAGGATGAATTTTCTTATAATCGAGTTACAATAGGTATGCGAAATGCATGTATTTATATTGACAATGCATTAAAAGTTCCTATAGGCAATACTGGTTCTATCAATTGGACCACCCAGCTCAGAGATCAAACTATTGCAGAAGCAAAAATACTAAGGGCATTAATGCATTATGAGGCAATGATTCGTTACGGAGGTATTCCAATTATCGATCAAACACCTGTTGTTCAAATTAATAATGTAAATGGCGTAAATCAGGCACAAGTTATTCCAAGAGGTAATAGAAGTAGTTTAAAATCAACTATTGATTTTATTGTTAAAAGTTGTGATGAGGCTATTCCAAACTTGCCAGATAATTTTCCTGCAAGTGATATAGGAAGAGTTAATAAAGGAGTTGCGCTTTCTCTAAAAGCAGTAACATTATTATGGGCAGCAAGTCCATTGGTGAATACGGCTACACCACCGGTTCCTAGCGCTAATGATAGTCTGGTTTGTATGGGTTCTGCAGATCCTAATCGGTGGACTTTGGCGGCAAACGCACATAAAGTTGTTTTGGACTGGGCTATTAGTAATGGATATTCTTTATTAGATGATGTTTCTCTTGGTAAAAGTGAAAGTTACAATTATGCTACTGGAGCAGCGCTTGATCCAAGAAACAAAGAATTATTGTATTATGATAAATCACATGGTCAACAAGCAGGTGGAGCAAATGTAGTAAGATGGGGTTGTCCAATTTATTTTTCATGGGGCAATACTGTAATGGCGCTTCCAATGAATTTTATTACCAAAACATTTAGAGATGTAAATGGTAATGATGTAACAATTCCAACAGATGGAACATTTACACAGTTTAAAGCAATTATGAAACGAATGGAGCCTCGTTTTAATGCGGTTGCTTGGTGGCCTGGTTCTGCTTATACCAATACTGGATTAATGCCTGCCCAGGGAGGAAGTGACACGGCTAAATTTTTGTATAGACAAAGAGGGATAACCGGAAATACTGTTCAAATCGGAGCTGGTACTGCATTAATTGGTAATGGAATACCAAATGGGATACACCAAAAGAAATTCATTAATTTGGTTAATCAAGTAAATGGAACTGCCAATTTTTATTGGCCTATATTCCGTTTAGCTGAATTTTATCTAGGCTATGCTGAGGCTTTAAACGAGGTTAGTCCTACAAATCCTGAAATATTTACTGCATTGAATGTTATTAGAAGAAGGGGAGGGTTACCTAATTTAGCGCCAGGAAACGCAACATATGCATCCATTTTTGGTGATAGAATAAAAACAAGGGAATACATTCAACGTGAAAGATCGGTTGAACTTTATGGAGAAGAACATCGTTTCTTTGATGTAAGAAGATGGAAGATTGCAGGTAACGACGGAGTAATGAAAGGTAATTTTACCAGAATTTTCTTGTATGAAAATAGTGCAGCTTCATATATTAATCCAACTACAGCACTAACTCCTGCTCAACGTTTGGCAAATGATAATTTATTGTCGTACAGAATTGAAACATTTGAATCTAGAGTTTGGGAAGATAAAATGTATTTCTTTCCTTTTGCTCAAAGTGAAGTGAATAAAGGGTTTATTGTTCAAAATCCAGGCTGGTAAAAAATTAATTAATAAAACGATTTATTATGGCTTTAAATAACAATATGCAACGTTTCTTATTGATTCCTTTATTTTCAACTATTTTATTATCTGCAGTAAATGCTCAAAGCATTTCTACAGCAATAAACGATACGCTGAAAACTAAAGAGAACAATTCATTCAATAGTTTTTTAGATCAAACTATTCAAGTTCCGTTTGCTAATCGTGTTCAACGTAAATATATTACTAGCTCAGTTTCTTCAGTGAGTGGAGAAGTGCTAAAGCGCATAAATACCCCATTTTTGAGCAATACCTTGTATGGGCAATTAAGTGGCTTGCATGTGCAACAAGGAGGTGGGTCGCCAGGAAATACAGATTTCCCATCCTTGTTTGTAAGGGGGCGTCAAACATTTCAAGACAACAGTGTACTGGTGCTGGTTGATGGATTTGAATCAAATTGGTTCACATTACTTCCTGAAGAAATTGAGAGTGTAACTGTATTAAAAGATGCAGCAGCTTTGGCTCAATTTGGAATGGATGCTGCTAATGGGGCTGTTGTAATAACCACCAAAAGAGGAGTTGAATCAAAAAAAACCAATATCAATTTTAATTCACGTTTTGGAGTTCATTCTGCTAGATATCTTCCTGAAGTTGTAAATAATGGTGATTATGCAGAATTATTCAATGTTGGTATTGTGAATGATGGTAGATCGATAAGGGATGGTTATTTTAGAAATGATTCGATCGTTAATTTTTTCAAAAATCAACAGTATCCTTTTTTGTATCCAGATGTAAATTGGTACGATCAGGTAGTTCGTCCAAATGCCTTGAGTCAAGATTATACCTTATCATTTAACGGTGGTAAAAAGGATGTCAAGTATTTTTTAGCAATGGGTTATGCAGATTATAAAGGATTATATGCAGGAACTGATAATGATAGAACCAATAATTCTAATTACAATTTAAAACGATACAATCTTAGAGCCAACTTCGATGTAAACATCACTTCTTTTTTAAGCGCTCAAGCAAATCTTCGTGCTACAATGATGGATAAATATTTTCCAAATACACCTGAAAATACTTTATGGAGATCTATGTCTTTATTTACACCTTATGCTGTTAAAACAGAACAAGGTAAATGGGGAGGTGCGCAAGGATATGTTGATAATCCAACTGCCTCTATTTTGCAACGTGGTTTTCAATCGATCAATGATAGAACAATTGATGCAAACGTTAAGTTGATTGGTAATATGGACTTCATTACAAAAGGACTTAAATTTTTCTGGCAACTTAACTTTAGTAACTTTTTCTTTGATACCTACAATAAAACCCGACCATTGTATTATGATGAAGTGGTGCCTCGTTTAGATCTTGTTACAACTCCTGGAGTTATTCCTTACGATATCTTCACAAGAGGAACGGTAGATAACAACTTTACTATTACACAAGGAAACGGTAATCAGTTTAATAGAACAAGCTTGCTGGGTGGCGCTGAATACGAGAAAAAAATCGGTAAACACAGTGTTTATTCTTCATTAACTTATTTCCAAGAAAAATTCAATGGAGATGGTTCAGATATGCCTTTTGCAAAGCAACGTTTTATGGGAAGAGTTAGCTATAATTATGATCAACGCTATTTTGCCGATTTAAACGTTTCATACAGTGGATCTGAGAATTTTCCAAAAGGCAATCGTTTTGGTGTTTTCCCTGCATTGTCTGCAGGTTGGGTAATGAGTAATGAAAAGTTTATGTCTAATCAGCATGTGCTTAATTTTCTAAAATTAAGAATGTCTGCAGGTTTATTGGGTAACGACAATACAGGAAATGCCGGAAGATTTATTTATAACCAATATTACAATGGAACGGGAAATTATTTGATTGGTAATAATTTGGGTGTAAATGCGCCAATGTTCAATCAAAGTGCTTTAGCAAATCCAAATGTAACTTGGGAAAAAGCTGCCAGATTTAATATAGGATTTGAGGCTGTTGTTTTCAAAACATTGTCAATTTCAGCTGATTATTTTCTAGAGAACAGAAACGATATTTTCCTTAACCCAAGCAGCTATACCCCTTCTTTAATGGGTGCAAGTTTTAATAGTGTTAACAAAGGAAAAACGAAAACATCTGGCGGAGAAATTGAATTGATGTATAAAGAAAAATTCGGAGCCTTTAATTTTTATGCAGGTGGTAATATTTCCTTCACTAAAAATACAATAGTTGATATTGCAGAACCTACTCCATCAGATCCATATTTGGCTGCAAAGGGAAATCCAATTAATCAACCATTCGTATTGGAATTTCTGGGATTTTTTAAAGATCAAGCTGATATTAGAGCAAGCCCAACCCAACTATTTGGAACGGTTGTACCTGGTGACATTAAGTACAAAGATCAAAATGGAGATGGTGTAATTGATAATCGGGATAGAAAAGCTTTTGGTTATACTGCATTACCACAAATGTTTTATGGTTTTAATATGGGGGGAGATTACAATGGATTTGATTTCAATATAGCTATCCAAGGAGCTGCTAAGCGAACTGTTTCTTTATTGGATAATAATATGATTATTCCATTTTTGAATGGAGGTGTAAAGCCTACTCCATGGGTTAAAGACAATTATTGGACACCAACTAGGGGAGATGCGGCTAAATTCCCTCGTTTAACTACTACACAGAATGACAATAATTATCGCGCTTCTACCTTGTGGCAAAGAAATGGAGCATTTGTTCGAATTCAAAATATAGAAATCGGTTATACCATTTCCGAAAAGATTACTCGTAAAGCTGGAATGAATGCCGTACGATTCTTTTTAAGTGGTAATAATCTATTCACTTTCGATAATATTAATGAAGTAAATGTTGATCCTGAAATCATGAATACGTTTGTTCATCCGCCGATGAAAAGTTTCAATTTCGGATTTACACTTAAATTATAATTCTTTTTTACAAAACGATCATTATTACAATTGATGTTATGAAAAAAAATATATTACTGATTATTACAACTGCTAGTTTACTTTTTACTGCTTGTAAAAAGAATCTTTTAGATACTCAGATTCAACAAAACTTTAGCGAAGATCTTTTTCTGAATTCTGGACCAACCAATTTGAGGGCTTTTGGAATGGGGGTTTACGATTATCTGCCTCAAATGAATAGATTTGGTGGAAATGCTTTGTTGGCGGGTGCTTCAGATGAAGCAGATTATGCTAGATTTAATAATTTGCAACGATTTAATGCAGGGGCTTGGGATCCTTTTACCAATCCTGATGATGTATGGGCAAATTATTACAGAGGCATTCGTCATGCCAATTTATTTTTAGAAAAAACAACTGATTTTAGAAAATTATTAGTAGTTGATACAATTAATAATAAAGCGAACTATGTGTTAGATGTTGATGATTTTATCAAGCTAAGAGCTGAAGCAAGATTTTTAAGGGCCTTTTATTATATGGAATTGATTAAGCGTTATGGCGGTGTTCCATTAGTTAAAAATGTAATTAACGAAAATGAAGCATTCGGAGTTACCAGATCTACATTCCAACAATGCGTTGACTATATTGTTGAACAATGTGATTCTGCTTATACAGATCTAGCCAATCATTATATTAATTATGGAATTCCTGCTGGCCAAACAATCGGTAGAGGTGATGCAGGGTCAGATAACAACCGATTGGGAAGAATAGAGAAGCCTGCTGCTGTTGCTTTGAAATTACGCGCCTTATTATATGCTGCAAGCCCGTTGAATAACCCTAGTGGCAATGTAACCCTATGGCAAAAAGCGGCAGAAGCTGCTCAGCAATTATTTACAGATCCCAATTGTGCCCATGTTAATTTTTTGAATTCAAATTATAGGGATTTATTCATGGCCCAGAATACCACCAATAATCTTACTCCAAGAAAAGGAGCCAATTCTGGTATTATTCTTACAAGACCATTCCAATTAAATTCAAATACATTCGAAAGAGCCAATTATCCAGTTGGGATGGTTAATGGTGGTGAAGGAGCAACCTGTCCATCACAAAACCTAGTAGATGCTTTTGAAATGAGAACAACTGGTTTGCCTATTGCAGATGCGGCTTCAGGTTATGATGCCAATAATCCTTATGCCAACCGAGATCAGCGTTTGGGATGGATTGTTGTTTTAAATGGTTCTACAATGGGTTTAAATACCAATAATACCGCCAGAATAGTAGAATCGTTCACTGGAGGAGCAGATGCAATCGGGGCAAAGGAGGGAGCCACAACCACAGGATATTATTTAAGGAAACTTTGTGTAGAAAACTATAATTTATCTTTAGCTGGAACAAGGGCTAAAGCTTGGATTTTAATGCGTTTTGCTGAAGTATTATTAAATTATGCAGAAGCTGCAAATGAAGCATTTGGTCCTGAAGCTAAACCTGTTTTAAATGGAACTGCAGCAGTAAGATCTGCCAGAGAAGCCATTAATTTGGTTAGGGCTAGAGCAGGTCAACCAGCCATCAATGCTGGTATTACACAAACTCAATTAAGAGATAGGATAAGGAATGAAAGAAGGGTAGAGCTTGCATTTGAGGAACATCGTTTTTTTGATGTTCGTAGATGGAGAATTGCAGAACAAACAGAAACTACTCCACTTGCTGGAATGCGTGTAAATGTTACTGGACCAACTACATTCTCTTATCAACGATTTACAGTGGAGCCAAGGGTTTTCAATGCTAAAATGTATTTATATCCAATTCCATTTTCTGAGATTGCTAAAAGCAATGGATTGATTACTCAAAATCCTGGTTGGTAAAAATGCTGTTATGAGAAATTTTTTATGGTTTTTTACATTTGTTTTTCTCAGTACAAGTGCATGTAAAAAAAAGGACTCAACGCCAGTTTCTCCAGTAACTCCAGCTCCAGTTGTGCCTCCTCCTCCAACCGGAGGTGGTGCATTTATTTCAGCTGCAAAAATTCCGGTGAGTCCTGCTACGATTGGCGAATGTTTTACTGGAATGAGAATGAAAGACATTCATCCCAGACTTTTATTTTCTGCTGCTGAAATTGATCAACTTAAAATATTGGTTCAAACTGATGCTTTTGCAAAAGCTACTTATGATAATATCATTACTCGAGCAAATACATTGTTGGCATCTCCCATATTAAGTTATGGATTGGATGGCGCAGGGTTACGGATCAGTAATATTCATACTTTTTCTAACGATCAACTTCCATTCTTAGTATTGGCCTATCAGTTTACAAAGGATAGCCGTTATGCTGCGCGTTGTTGGCAACAATTGGATGCTATGTGTTCCTGGCCAGATTGGGGCGCAAATAGACATTTTTTGGATGCTGGAATTGCTGCAAAAGGAGCAGGTATGGCATTGGATGGATTATTCGATTACTTAACAGCTGCTCAAAGACTCAGATTATATACTGGGATTAAAAATTTTGTTTTACAACCAGGCAAAACACAAATTGAGACCAATACTGGTGCTTGGAAATGGTATTTATCTAACGATAATTGGAATGGAATCTGCCATGGTGGTATGATTATTGGTGCACTTGCAGGATATGAATTTGATTCTACTTTTAATGCGAATGTAATAGCTCAATGTACAAATGGTATTAATAAATACATGCAATCATTAGAGCCTGATGGTGCTAGTGAAGAAGGGATGTCTTATTGGAGTTATGGTTTAACCAACACTTTTCTAGCTTTCGAAAGTTTAAAAAGGTGCTTGAGTACAACATTTGGGCTCGCTGAAAATCCAGGGTTTACCAAAACAGGTTGGTTCCCCTATTATATGTCTGGACCAGTTGGAACAGCTACAATGGGCGATGACTATTTATATGTAGGTAAAGCAAATAAATTTTTATCTTATTTCTGGTTTTCTAAATACTTCAAAAATGCTGCTTTGGCAAAAGCACATTATGATGCATGTTTATCTATTAATGCGTTGGATGTAGAAAAGATGAATGGATGGACCGACTTACTTTTTTATGATAAATCACTTGTTTCACAAGGTAGTACTACTAATTTGCCATTAGAAGGGTACTTGAAAGGAATAGAATATATGTATTTGCAAGAAAATGCCAATAATGACAATGCATTGTATGTTGGCATGCATGGGGGAGATAATAATGCCAGTCATGGGCATTTAGATGCGGGTAGTTTTTTTATTCAAGGCAATGGAGAAACCTGGGCACAGGGCAATTTAGGTTTAGAGTCTCCATATCCTTCGGATTATTTTAACACTACAGCACCTTTATATACTTCAGCACCAACTAATTTGGCAACAAGCAGAGGCAGATTTTATTATTATAGAGTTAGAACAGAGGGCAAGAATTGCTTGGTTTTTAACCCAGACGCTAGGCCCGAACAAAATCCTTTAGGAAATGCAACAATGTTGTCAAGAGCAAATGATGGCGTTGGAGGGTTTTATGTTACAGATCTACAAGCATGTTATAGCAAGGATGTTTCTTCCTATAAAAGAGGAATTAAGTTAAA
>CANGTR010000066.1 GCA_947456855.1 Sphingobacteriia bacterium
ATAAGCCCGTTCGCGAAGCGAACAGGGGCTTTGGGTAAGCCCAATACGAGAGGAACGAATGAGCGAAGCGAATGAGCATCCTATCGCGGAGTGATGAGCCCGTTCGCGAAGCGAACAGGGGCTTTGGGTAAGCCCAATACGAGAGGAACGAATGAGCGAAGCGAATGAGCATCCTAAGTTTTATCAATATGCCTACTAAGTAAGAGGGCTTGACTATTCATTGAACCGACTTTTAGAATATTCCTATATCACTGTTCCAAGAGGAGAAGAAATCAGGAAAGGTAAAAAATACAAAGCCATTCATTTTATTCTTACCAACAACAGAGCCGATTTTTCCATTGCACTCGTATTAATTGATGTACTCAATAACCGAATTGCAGAAACAGAAATCAATACCAAAAAAGATAGTACCTATAATTTAATAATGAATTATGAAAACAATAGCAAAGCGTTACCCTCATTGGTGGAAGTAAACTTTAAAATAGAAAAAATACAGATCCCCTTGAATTTCATAGGAAAGGATACTTGTATTGATCGAAAAAAAATGAAAGCAGAGTGAATGAAAACAGGGGGAAATCATATCACTGTTAGTAATTATGTAATTAAATATATTTAAACTAAATTGTTACCATAAATTGACAATATGGACAAGCGCAGTTTTATCAAAAGCCTTACTTTAGCTGGCATTAGCACTCCAATTTTTAAAGGTACATTTGAAGAATGGATACAAAGTTTTACAAACAGCTCCGCTACTGAATTAGCATCAGATGAATCTTTTTGGGAAGGAATTCGATCTTATTATCGATTGAAGCCTGATTATATCAATTTAGAAAATGGGTACTATAATATTCTACCCAAACCTATTTTGGACAAATACATAGAACATATACAGGAAGTAAATTACCAAGGCTCCTATTACATGCGCACCGTTCAGTTTGAAGATAAAAAAAGGGTAACTGAAAAAGTTGCAGCATTAGTTGGTTGCACATCAGAAGAATTTATTTTAACTAGAAATACCACTGAATCATTGGATATGATTATCAGTGGTTACCCTTGGGAGGCTGGCGATGAAGCAGTGATGGCAGAACAAGATTATGGAGCAATGCTTGAAATGTTCAAACAAGTAAGCAAAAGACATGGCATCATTAACAAAATCATTTCTGTGCCATTGCATCCGCAATCAGACGAAGAAATTGTTCAGTTGTATGCAAATGCCATTTCTCCCAAAACCAAATTGTTGATGATCTCCCATATGATTAATATCAATGGGCAAATACTTCCAGTTCAAAAAATATGCGATATGGCGCATAGCAAGGGCGTTGAAGTAATGGTTGATGGCGCTCATGCAATTGCACATATAGAATTTAACCTACCCGATTTACATTGCGATTATTATGGAGCAAGTTTGCATAAATGGTTGGCAGTTCCTTTAGGTGTGGGTATTTTATATGTAAACAAAAAGCATATCAAAAAGATTTGGCCCTTAATAGCAGAAGGAGAAAATATTGACACCATCAAAAGACTGAATCATTTTGGCACTAATCCTGTACACACATTACTAGCTATTGAGAAATCAATTGATTTTTATAAAAACTTAGGTCCTGCAAAAAAAGAAGCCAGATTAAGGTACTTACAACAATATTGGACAAATCAAGTTAGCAACTTCGGTAAAATTAAATTAAATACCCCTGCATCGGCAGAACGCGCCTGCGCTATAGCCAATGTAGGGATTGAAGGAATGAAGCCTTCTGTGATGGCTGAACGCCTTTTAAAACAATATAAAATCTATACAGTAGCTATTGATGGCGCTAATGTGCATGGTTGTAGAATTACACCGAATGTTTATACCACAACCAAAGAATTAGATGTATTTGTTAGAGCACTGAAGGAAATGGGGGGTTAAATTCAACTATACTATTAAATAGTAATCATGGAAGTTTAATTGTAACTTTATAGAGTTACTATTAATATTGCTATGAAGCAGTTTATCCTATACTTCTTTGCCGCAAGTTTATTGGTTACTTGCAAAAGTAAAGAAACATTCATCTACCCTACAGAAGAAAGTATAACCGAATCCGTTTATGCATCGGGCATTGTAAAAAGCAAGAACCAATACCAAGTATTTGCTTCGGCAAACGGGATTGTTAAAAAGGTTTTTGTTACTGAAGGTGAATTTGTAAAAAAAGGCGACCCTATTTACCAACTAGCTGATTTTAACGCCGTACTTAATACAGAGAATGCCCGTATTGCTGCTGAATACAACTCGATGGCTGCTAATTCCGACAAGTTAAATGAAGTAAAAATTGAGATAGAAACCGCAAAAGCAAAAATGAACAACGATGCTTCATTGGTAGAAAAACAAAGAAATCTTTGGGCATTGGGCATTGGAACAAAAAATGAATTAGATATGCGAGAACTAGCATATACCAGTTCAAAAAATGCATACAATGCAAGCATGCTTAAGTACAAACAAATTGAAAAGCAACTCAACTTACAAGCAAAACAATCTGAAAAACTTTTGGCAATTAGCTACGCCACTAAGGGTGATTATACTGTTAAAAGTGAGTTTGATGGGAAAGTTTATACCCTATTAAAAAAGCCTGGAGAAATGGTAAATATGCAAAGTCCTATCGCCTTAGTTGGCGATGCAGAAGGATTTTATATAGAACTTCAAGTTGATGAATATGATATTGCTAGGGTAAAAAAAGGGCAAAAGATTGTATTAAACATGGATAGTTATCAAGACCAAGTTTTTGAAGCTGTATTAGAAAAAATCAATCCTGCAATGAATAGCCAATCAAAGTCATTTACCATCGAGGCAAACTTTACTATTCCCCCACCCGCACTTTACCCCAATTTAACTACAGAAGCCAATATTATTATTAAAATAAAAGAAAAAGCAATAACCATACCTAGAAACTATTTAATAGACAACAAATATGTGTTATTATCCAATGATGAAAAACGAAAAGTAGTTACCGGATTGATGGACTACGAAAAAGTAGAAATAATTAAAGGGATTACTACAAAAGATGCAATTAAAAAAACAGCTCAATGAGCCAAAATTTAATTATCTCCATTGCTCAATCACTCTTAGTTGCCAGATGGAAACAAACCTTGGTTGCTGCTATTGGTGTAACTTTTAGCATAACCATGTTTATTACTTTATTGAGTTTTATGGCAGGTTTAAATGATTTATTGGATGGTCTAATATTGAATAGAACACCGCATATAAGATTGTACAACGAGGTAAAACCCAATTCTCATCAACCCATTCAATCTGCTCCTACTTATCAAAACGCTTATCATTTTATCCATTCGGTTAAATCAGCCAATGTGAGGCAATCCATTTACAACAGTGAAGCCATAATGCATGCATTAAAAAATGACAAACAAGTATTGGGCTATTCTCCTAAAATAACAGCACAAGTGTTTTTTAATGACGGAAATATTGATATTACTGGTATTGTAAATGGCATTGATGTAAATGCAGAAAGCAAACTTTTTCATTTCAATGATTATATTGTTAAAGGGAATGGTGTAGACATTAATAAAGTACCCAATAGCATCATACTAGGAATAGAATTGGGTAAAAAATTATTAGTAGATATAGGCGATATTGTACAATTAACTACTGCTAAGGGCGAAAGGTTTCCTCTAAAAGTAGTTGGTTTTTTTCAGTCCGGCATCAAGGATTTTGATAAAGTACAGAGTTATACCTCGGTAAGCACCGTACAAAAAATAATAGGAAAACCTGGTGATTATATAACTGATATTCAAGTAAAATTAATCAATATAAAAGATGCGCCAATAGTAGCTAAACAGTATATGCAATTATTTAGGGCTGATGCCGAAGATATTCAAACAGCCAATGCTCAATTTGAAACAGGCAGTTCGGTAAGAACACTTATTTCATATGCAGTAGGCATTACTTTATTGATTGTTGCGGGTTTTGGTATTTACAATATTCTCAACATGATGATTTACGAAAAAATGGATTCCATTGCTATTTTAAAAGCAACTGGATTCTCTGGTAGAGATGTAAAGCGAATTTTTTTAGTAATTGCCCTTGGTATAGGATTATTTGGAGGTTTACTGGGCTTAGTATGTGGTTTGGGATTATCCGCAACAATTGGTACCATTCCTTTTAATACCGCATCATTGCCAACGGTTAAAACATACCCGATTAATTATAATCCTGTGTTTTACTTAATCGGTATTGTTTTTTCCTTAATTACTACTTATTTAGCCGGTTGGTTTCCTGCAAGAAAAGCCAGTAAAATTGATCCAGTTATCATCATTAGAGGTAAATAATTATGAGCGAAAAAATTTTAGAAGCCATTCATATTAACAAAAGCTTTCGCGATCCAGTAACGGTTAAAGTATTGAATGATATTAGTTTTGTTGTTAATAAAGGAGAATTTGTTTCGGTAACAGGAAAGTCGGGTTGCGGTAAATCTACACTGCTCTACATTTTATCTACCATGGATACTGATTATGAAGGAAAGTTATTCATAGACAATATTGAAATGACTGGGAAAAAAGAATCGGAATTGGCCTTGGTAAGAAATGAAAAAATAGGTTTTGTATTTCAGTTTCATTATTTATTAAATGAATTTTCGGTTTTAAAAAATGTAATGTTGCCTGGATTAAAATTAAATAAATATTCAGTATTAGAAGTAGAACACCGAGCAATTGAGAAATTGAAAATGTTAGGTATTGATCATTTAGCCAATAAACCTGCGAATATGATTTCGGGAGGAGAAAAACAAAGAGTGGCAATTGCGAGAGCATTGATCAATGATCCGCATATTATCATGGGAGACGAACCTACTGGCAACTTAGACAAAAAAAACAGTGATATTGTATTTGATATATTTCAACAACTTACCCAAGAATTTAATCAAACCTTATTAATTGTTACCCACGATCAAACTTTTGCCGACAGAACCCATCGAATTATCGAAATGGAAGACGGCAGAATAATTAAACAATGAATTTTTTCTATCTAAAAGATACTTGAATAGGGTTAACAAGTTGATACTTGTATTGATTTAAATATTTAAACCAATCTTCTTCATTTAAAATTTTTCCTGCTTTATTCCATGATGCTCCAGAGTAATAAACATAAGAGTTAGATGTTGGTTTTATACGAATTAAATAATGTTTATTGTTTACACTCATTCGATTATTCATATCTGATAATACAACACCTATACCAGTAGTACCATTTATTTTATCAGTAGGCTCCCAATAACCCAACACCCCTTTTTGCTCATTCATCATTACAGCACCTGGATCTTTTCTTCGAACTATACCTATTGCAAATGTTGAATCAAATCCTAATTCAGATTCGAAAAACAATTGATTTCTAAAAAGTTGGCTACTTAAATCAATGGATATTCTTTTTTTGATGGATATTCTTTTCCCATTAACTAAATAAGATGGATATATTAAATCAAAACTGGATCTTAGCGGTCCATTATCCAATACAACATATGAAATATAATTAGGACTATACCAAATACTATCATTTTGATATGGTGCAATGCCGCCTGCCCCTAAAGTATATCCAACAGAATAATAATCTAATCCTTCTCCATGGTCTTTATGGTAATCAGCAGATTTGTACCATTTATTGATAACCAAAGAATCAGTTCGCTTAGCCCAAAAATCAATACCATAAGCATTCTCATTTGTAGTTTCAAGCGCCTTACCATATGCGCGAAATGCAACCAAATTATTTTCCCAAGCAAAATCATCTTTTCGTTCAGGCACAAATCTGGCATAGGTCTTAGAACTATAAACTGACCTTTTTTGAGGCAATACAGTTAAGCATATTTCAGCATTAGCAGGAATGGTAACAGCCATTAAAATATGTTGAACATAGCCTGTGCCCAATGATTCCAATTGTATTGGAACTTCTTTTTTAGTAGTACAATTAACAATTTTAAAGAAAGAAGTATCATTAATCTTAAAATGCCTTAGGAATTCTAACCATGGAATACTGATTAATGCATCACTTTGAGCATAAACAGTCTTGTTCTTTAATATAATCAGTTCCGTTTTTAATGATTGAGAAGAACCCCAATTAGTATTAAGAAGTAGAAGTATTACAACTAGTATTTTTTTCATAGCAGTTTATTAAATAAAATAAATTCTATTTTTTAATATATTTTCCAGCATTATTGATTAATTCATCAAAATAACTCATTACATAACTTTTTGTTCCATCTTGGCGAATTAACCAAAATCCATTCATATCCGTATTTGATTTTGCCATATTAGGATAATTGATGATTGCGCCTTTCGCAGGTTCATTACAATACAATTCCCACTGAATAAAATAAGGTACTTTAAGGAGTAAACAAACCGCAAGATATGTATCCCATCTCTCCCGAAACTCCTTAGGAAGGTTTTTGGTAGCCATTTCAGGAATACCTATTTCGCCTAAAAAAACTATTTTTTCTTTAGTATATAAACCAGTATTCATTTTAGATTTTATATATTCAATTCCTTTATAAAGATCAATACCCGTTTTATCAAAATCAGTGGCATCGTATGCCGACCAAGATACCATATCTACATCTACAAAGGGAAGTACATTATTGGTAATAGAAGGCACGCCATACATTGCATCAATTACCTTATTCACTTCTATGGCATGATATACTTTACACTGAGAATTTTTGTTTAAAACCCTAGCCCTATTCACTCCATTTTGGCGAGCCTTAAAAACCAGTTGCAAACTTTTAAACTTTTTTTCAATATCATTTGGCGGGTCTACCCTACCCCATTGAGCATCCCATCCAACACCTCCTCTAACAATCCAATCTCCCTCCCAATTTTCTAAAATAAAGTTTACAGCTCTATTCTTGTATTTATCCAATAAATAGCTGGTTAATTCGAAATACTCTAACTCCTCTTTTACAAGTCCTAGTGAATCCGCTTCGAGCATTTTTGTTTGATTGGCACTTGTGCTTAAAACAAATGTAGAGAATGGAATATCAAAAGCTTGTTTGAATACAGATTGTTCCGCCATTTCTTTTAGTGTGCTAACTTTGCAAAAGTTAGAATCTGAATTATACATATAACCAGTTTGATTTTTATAAAACCACAACTTACAAACACCAAGCCCTAATTCATACATTTTCTTACACCCTTCTAACAAATAGGATTCTTTGGTAAAATTGTATTTCCCTCCAACATGCGTGGCACCAATAATATCTTTAATATTTTTTGGAACTTTTGCACCATTCAAAGGCTTGTTTTTTTGAATTAAATTCAATATCTCACCATCACTTAATGTTGTTTGAGCAAAAGCACTATTCGCAATCGATATGAAAAGAAATAAAGAAAAGAATGATTTCATGCATTTACATTTTTTTATGAATTTTTATTGAACCATTTGGAGTTTCAAAAGGAACATTGGCGTCAATTGTATAATTATCCATTTTGCCATCTTGCTGAATAGTTAATAGATATTTCCCTATTGATTTTTTTAATATTATTAATGCAGGTTGATGAATATTAACAACTTGATCCGACCATGGTATTCTAACAGTTCCCGAATCATAAACAACAATTTGAATCATATTTAAAGTGGTATGATAAACTGATTGAAGATGTGAATCGTTTTGAATAATTTTTAGGGGCAGATTTAAAGCAGCTTTTTTAGATTCTGAAATAGAAAGCCCTGGTAAAATAATATAAGAAAGTTGTTGATTTGTAGGTTTAACCCCAACATTGATCAATAATGAAAATAACGTTGACTCAATAGTATCCTTTTTGCTTGCCTGATTAATAGTATTCCATGAACTTTTAACAACGGAAGTGTTCAATTCAACATTTGACAAATTAGATGGAAATACATAGGCTACAGAATCATGATAAACCCATTTTATTGACTTTGGAATAACACTGTTCTTCGTATATTTTTTACCATCAATAATAATAGGTGTTTTTAATAAGCATTGATTAATGGACTGGGTAACTTGTAGTCCAGAACTATCTGAAATGCCAGCAGCCAAACAAACAATTTCTTTATCAAAAAGAAACCAAGCCCTCTTAGCAGAGAGCGCCTCTTTGCGATAATCGTTCCCAAAACAGCCATATGATCCATCAGTAACACCAAATGCAAAAGAAGTATTGCCTCTTGCTCCTTTACCCCAATCAAATAAAGGTGGATCAGTTAAAGATTGAGCAGCCAACAAACCAGGCAATTGTTTCCAATTAAAGAATGGGAATATGTCTTTGTATTCATCACCATTTCTAACCAAATAATAAGTACCATTACCTTGATAAAACCCTTTTATGTTTTCACCATTACCTGATTCACCACTTACTATTCTATTAGAAGCTGCTTTAAGTGAAAACAAATAGTCTTTTCTCTGATGAACCATAAAGTCGGAATATGGATAATACTTATTTCCTATTAAATTGTTTTCCCTAACTCCGTATTTTAACTGGCTAGCAAAAACAGTAAACTCAATCTTACGATCACTGTCAATTTCACTCATTAATTGGGCGGCAAAAATCAAACTGTTATAATCTATATTTTTTCGTGCAATCTCTCTACCCATAGCAGTGTATTCTAAATATAAATTTCGAGTCATCCATTGTTGCCCATTTAAAATATAATCTGAAAGAATGGATATTTTATTGTTGCTCCAAGCCCAGGAAGTATTGAAAGATAAAAATGCCAAATGGGATGCCGTTAAACTAAAAGTTCTTCCGTAGCCAAATGAATAAAATTGAGCTCCATGTTGATGGAATGAATAATCAGGTTGAATCCCTTCATCGGTAGTGATTTTTATTTCTTCAGAAGCAGTAAAAAACGCTCTTTTTAATCCATCCAGATTTTTTTGTAGTACAGAAATATAAATATGCGTATATGCCAACCACAATAAATTTTGCCCTGTTGCCTTTCCATGATAATCATAATAATCTTTTTTAATTCCAGCATTCATAGAAAGCAAACAATTAGCTAAAGTTTCTTTGGAAATTATATCGTCCATTAAAATAAGTACTTTGCCCATTGCCAACGGAACTCCAATAAAAGTCCACCAATCATTGGTAGCTTTTATATTCATGGAATTCCAAACCTCTATTGCAGCAATAATCTTATGCTTTATAATCGAATCTTGATAATAAATTGTTTTAGGTGTATTATAAGCAGAAGCTACTTCATACAATCTTTTCCAATGTTCAGCCGGCTCCCATGAGGAAGTGATTTTGCCACTGTAATCAATATCATCCCATTTACCCTGTTCAGATAAATGAGATAATATATAATCTACATTTTTCTCACTAAAGTCTTCATCTCTGTACTTTTTTTGAAGCGCCAGTTGCTTCAACTTCTGCCTTATATTTTCAATATCATTTCCAGATTGCGAAAATGAGTTTTTGCAAATTAAAATTATAAGAATAAAGATGAATATTTTTAATTTATACATGGTTTTTAATTGCGCATATTGATAGTTGAAACTAATTTTTCGTCTGCAGCATTACCAGCAATCACAATTTGATATTCTCCTGGGTAAATTTTCCAAGAATTGTTTTTTAGATTCCATTTTTGCAGCTCATTGGCATTAATTTTAAAATTTACTGTTCTACTACCATTTCTTGAAACGGTTACCCTTTTGAAAGCTTTTAATTCTTTAATTGGCATTCTTTCTTCAGGCGGATACTTGATATAAACTTGAACTACTTCATCGCCACTTAACTTACCCGTATTAATTAGATCTATAGAAAAACACATATTCCCTTCAGATAGAATCGGCTTAGTATTCCATTTATATTGAAAAGAGGTATAACTAAGACCAAATCCAAACGGATATTTTGGCTCCCCTTTAAAATAACGATATGTTCTTCCAGCCATTGAATAATTGTCGTAAGAAGGCAAGTCGGACAAAGCATTATAAAAGGTAACAGGTAACCTCCCTGAAGGTGATACTTTTCCCAATAAAATATCAGCAGCTGCATTACCACCTTGTTCCCCAGGATACCAAGCTAATAAAATAGCATCAGCATATGGCTCAATTGCAGCAATATTTATATTGCTACCTGCTGTTACAATAACCACAATAGGTTTACCATTTTGCTTTAATTGCTTCAATAATTTAATTTGAGCATAAGGTAATTCTAATGAAACTTTATCGCCCCCGCCATCAGACAAAAATGCATCATGTTCTTCCCCTTCGAGTACAGGAGACAAACCAACTACTGCAATACTTATATCACATAAACTTGCAGCCCAAATACCTGAAAACCGGCTCGTATCCATATTGTCACAACCTTGCTCATATTGAACCAATGTTCCTGATCCCACAGCATTGGTAATGCCTTCAACAAAACTTACCATATTACCAGCTATTCCATGATAATTTCCCAAGAGTGGAGCAATGGTTCCTGCGTTTGGGCCTATTACCATCATGGATTTATACTTGTCCATTTTTAATGGGAGTATTCCTGCATTATTTTTCAATAAAACCATACTTTGTTGAGCAACAATTCTAGATAAATTTTGATGCGCTTGGGAATTCACAGAATTCGTTCCCAAATTATTGTATGGAGTAATTGATGGTTCATCGAAAAAACCCAATTTAAAAAGTGTTGTCAGGCTTGGTTTTAATGCATTATCAATATCTTTTTCTGTAATCAGGCCTTGTTGAATTGCTTTTATCAAATTGTGCTGTAATAATTCTGAGCAATCCATATTTATTCCAGACTTAATTGCAGCTGCCGCAACTTCTACAGCGTTATTGAGCACTTTATGACCTTTAAAAACATCATCTAAAGCCCAACAATCAGTTACAAAATGCCCTTTAAACCCCCATTCGTCTCTTACAATACGCTTTAGCATAGATTCATTTGTGCAGCATGGCGTACCATTAATTCTATTATAAGCACACATAATAGCTTCTACTTTTACATCTACTAATTTTTTGAATGCGTATAAATAAGTTTCTCTTAGATCTTTTTCATCAATAACGGCATTAAAAGAATGGCGTTGATTCTCTGGTCCACTATGAACTGCAAAATGCTTAGCAGTAGCAGCAGTTTTAAGCATTTTTTTATCGGAACCTTGCATTCCTTTTACAAATGCTGCACCCATTGTACCTGTTAAAAATGGATCTTCCCCATATGTTTCTTGTCCACGACCCCAACGTGGATCTCTGAATATATTAATATTGGGAGACCAAAAAGTCAACCCCATATATTGAATATGGCTATTTTGTTGAACTGCTAAATTGTATTTTGCTCTCGCTTCTGTAGATATCACATCTGCAACAGCCCCAATTAAACTATCATTAAAGGTTGCAGCCATAGCAATAGCTTGAGGAAAAACGGTTGCTTTACCTGCTCTAGCAACTCCATGTAAAGCCTCATTCCACCAATTGTAGGCTGGGATTCGCAATCGTGGAATGGCTTTTCCTTTATAGCCTAGTAAAGAAATTTTTTCTTCAGTATTTAACTGAGCAAGAAGATTATTTAATCTTTGATCAATACTTTTACTTGCATCTTTAAATGGCCAATTAGAAGATTGAGCAGATACTTGAACAACAAAAAGAAAAGAAATATACAGTAGTTGCTTACGAAAATGATACATCTTACAATTTTTAATTTAATTATTTTATTGTTTTACCCCTTCATACCATTCAAGATCATCCACATATACATAATTATCATACGCAGGAAATTCACCCCCACCACCAGGAAAAGATTCAAATGAAAGTTTAGTTATCATCCTTGATGGTTCATCTCTTACAAATAGCATTGAATCAACCTGTATTTTCTTTATACCATTACACCAAACTTCTATTTTACCATCAGCTATATTACTACTGCTTTGCATTGTAACGGTCATTCTAATGGTATTCCATTCTCCCTTTTTAAAATTAAATTTTTGATTGCCCGGGTTTTCACCATATTTACCTTTCATATTTGAATGATAAACATACAACTGATTAGAAATAGTCGAATCATGGGCATCAAATTGTAAACGAACACTTCCTCCGTTACCATTGGTTCTTGCTTCTTCTCCCCTGCCGCCATCATAACCCACGCCAATTACAAAACCAAACTGCTTGCCATGAAGGCCTTGCTGAAAATCAGCATCATACATGATACGATACTGTAAAGTATATTGCTTTGCCGGTTGAATTTTTAATTGAACCGCGGCTCCTGTATTATTAACTTTTTGACCCTTTTTAAAAGTGATTTTATACGTTCCATTTTCTATAGCACAAAAATTACGGCCTGCAGGATACGCACCATTACCAAAATCATCCTTCAGCATATCGTTGGTATAGGTGGCATCAGGGTGATTAAAGTTCACCTGCTTCTTTGCATAAAGCTTTGGCCCTTCCTGCTTCTGAGCAATCACTAATTTGCCATGCATAGAAAATAAAATAAACAATATGATTTTTAAAATAATATTCATTTCAATTAAAAGAAATTCGTTATAAAATGATGATCTGAAAATACGCACTAAAATACCATATCCTTGCCCAAAGTTTATGCTTCTACTTTACACCGGATAATTGGTCTGCCAATTGCTCAAGCGATTTTCCTTTTGTTTCAGGCATTTTAAAAATTACCCAAATTAATTGTCCTACCATCATCAAACAAAAGAAAATAAATACCGGTGCTGCACCAACAGATTTAAATAAAAACGGGATGAATGATGGAATTAAGGCTGCCAATATCCAATGCACTGATGATCCAAAAGATTGGCCAGCAGCCCTTAATTTATTGGGAAATATTTCAGATATAAATACCCAAATAACGGCACCTTGTCCAATGGCATGAGAAGCAATGAAAAGGAAAAAGAACAATGGCACCAGCATTCCTTTCCATTCCATCACAAAAGCAACAGATACAAGACCCAATGATACAATATATCCTAAAGATCCTATAAAAAGCAAGGGTTTTCTACCATATTTATCAATTAGTGATATCCCCACAACAGTAAAAATCAGGTTAATGAGTCCAATTCCTATGCTACTAAAAAAAGAAGCTGATTTTTCAAGGCCTGCCATTTCAAATATCCTTGGAGCGTAATACAAAAAAGCATTTATACCCGATAATTGATTAAAAAAAGCGATAAAGAAGGCAAGCATTAAAGGGATCCGATACTTTTTCATAAATATATTCTCTACCGTCTTTTCCTTTAGCTTGTCCCTTTCGATTTCTGCAATTTCCTTGTCAATATCAACGGTAGGATCTATTTGTTTTAAAATATCTATGGCAGCTTCCTTATTATTTTTATACTCTAGTAACCAACGGGGGCTTTCAGGAATACCAAATACTAACAAAGTATAAATGCATGCAGGAATCATTTGTACACCTAGCATCCATCGCCAGGCACTTTCACCCATATCACGTAGAAAATAATTGGAAAGAAACGCAACCAAAATACCAAATACAATATTAAATTGATACATGGCTACCAATTTCCCACGGTTTTTTGCAGGTGCAATTTCCGAAACATAGGCAGGTGCAGCAATAGTGGAAAAACCAATACCAAGACCTCCTAAAAACCTGAAGAAGGCAAAAGCAATAGGTCCTGTAGCAAATGCAGTTCCTGCTGCGGAAAGGAAAAAAAGAATGCCAATCCCGATGAGTGTTTTCTTCCTACCATATTTGTTGGTTGGGAATGCACCAAAAATAGCCCCAATCACAGTACCCCACAGTGCTGTGGACATTACTACTGCACCATGAAATAAATCGGACGAATTCCATAGCTGCTGTAGTTGCTTATCGGCACCGGAAATTACAACTGTATCAAAACCAAATAAAAATCCGGCTAATGCTACTACCACCGACCAATAGAATAACTTATAGTTTTTCATTATTTAATTGAATTTGGTAAATATTTCTGTTATTTTTTAATTGATTCTAAAATATCAAAATCAAGGTTTCTGTTATACACTTTTATGTTTCGGAACAACATTTTACTTCTAATCATACAGCGTATCGCTATCCGTCCAAAATTATAAACTGCCCCGTTGTTATTGAAACCGTTATCCTCTCCTTGAATAATAATTTTCCCATCGATTGCACCAATAATTTTATTGCCAATTTGCAATAATTGAAGCTTATGCCATTCATTATGCGATAAAGAATGATTAAGGGTTCCAAATCCAATAGGGTATTGATAAGGATTTTTAAGCATTGCCCCCGTAGCAATATCATTTCTCACATCATTCATTTCCCTGTAATATTCCCAGTGGTAATTTCTTACACTGGACCATGCAACCATGTTCATATTTCCTGCTGTTCTCAGTGGATAATCTGCCATAAAATCTTCCCGTTGCATGCCAGAAGCTTGAATCATTAACAAGCTTAGACCCCCTTTACGAAGTGTTTTAAATTCATATTCGATATATAAATCACCTTCAAAAGGTTTTTTTGACCATAGATAAACTTGTTTTTCATATTGACCAGCTCCAATAGGAATATTTGGTGTTTCTATCATTAATCCCTCGTTTGTAATTTTCACTGCTGGTGTATAGCCCTGAACGTAAAATGAATCGATATCTTCAGGTTTCGTCAGTGAAAGCATAAATTTATTTTCCCATTTTTGATCGGGGGAAAAGTCGAATTTTTTCATGGCTTCCCCGGCGTATATATGTTTTAGTCTATTCTCATAGGCTATATCATAATCAGTTACTTCCTTTCGAAATAAATTGTAAATATCTTCAGTACTTAAAGGAT
>CANGTR010000067.1 GCA_947456855.1 Sphingobacteriia bacterium
CCTTTGATTGGTCCTTCGTACACATCTCCAACTTCAGGAACTGCTGTAATACCCTTCACCCAATTAACTGCTTTGTCTAAGCTTTCTTTAGAAGCAGAGAATATGCTTACTTCTCCTGTATTGCCAACCTCTTCAATATTTACAGTTGCTCCAGTTTCGCGCTGAATTTCTTGAATCACTTTACCACCTGGTCCGATAACTGCACCAATGAATTCTTTATCGATAATTAATTTAACCATTCTAGGTGCATGTGGCTTCACTTCTGGACGATGAGCAGGCATACATTCGTACATAGCATCTAAGATATGTAAACGACCTGCACGAGCTTGAGACAATGCTTCCATCATCACTTCCATACTTAAACCATCTACTTTAATATCCATCTGTACGCCACAAATACCATCTTTAGTACCAGTAACTTTAAAATCCATATCACCTAAATGATCTTCATCACCTAAGATATCAGTAAGGATAGCATATTTACCATCTTCTCTGGTGATCAATCCCATTGCTACACCACTTACATGCTTTGGAACAGGAACACCTGCATCCATTAAGGCCAAAGAACCTGCACAAACTGTTGCCATTGAAGAAGAACCATTGCTTTCTAGGATATCACTAACCACACGAACTGTATAAGCAAATTCAGTAGAAGCTGGCATCATTTGTTTCAAAGAACGTTGGGCCAAATTACCATGACCAACCTCTCTTCTACCAACACCACGCATCATTTTAACCTCACCAGTTGAGAATGGAGGGAAATTATAATGCAAGAAAAACTTACTATACTCAGACTTTGCAGCAGTTTCTGCCAACAATTCATCTAATTTAGTTCCAAAAGTAACCGTTGTAAGTGATTGAGTTTCACCTCTTGTGAACAATGCAGATCCATGTGGAGTAGGCAATGGAGATACTTCCATAGCCAACGGACGTACTTCGTCTAATTTACGACCATCTAAACGAATACGGTCTTCCAACATCATATTTCTTACAACTTCCCATTTAAGGTCTTCGTAATATTTTTTGGCTAATTTCTTTTCACCATCGGTAATTGCTTCGCCTAAGCTTGCAATTACTTCTGCTTTCAAAAGATCATATCCTTCGCTTCTTTCGTGTTTGGCAGAACCTTTTCTAGAAATTTCATATACGCGGTCTTTTGCAAATGAGTATACTTTTTCTTTGATCGCTTCATTTTGCTCTGGCTTTTTGTAATCGCGTTTAGTAGTAACTCCTACTTTGGCTCTTAATTCGGCCTGTGCTTTAATTTGAATACGAATGGCATCATGTGCAATTTCTAAAGCTTTTACTAGATCTGCTTCGGCACATTCTTTTGCTTCTCCTTCCACCATCATCAAATTCTTCTCAGTAGCTGCAATTAAAAATTCCAAATCGGAAGCTGCTAATTGAGCACGTGTAGGATTTACAATAAATTCACCGTTGATACGGGCTATTCTTACTTCAGAAATGATTTCTTTAATTGGAATATCTGAAACAGCTAAAGCCGCAGATGCAGCTAGGCATGCTAGGGCATCTGGCAATACATCTGCATCGCTTGAAATAAGGCTTATCAATACCTGAACATCACATAGATAATCTTCAGGAAATAATGGGCGTAATGCACGATCAATCAAACGACTGGTTAAGATTTCATAGTCATTTAAACGGGCTTCTCTTTTAAAGAAAGATCCAGGAACACGTCCGGCAGAAGCAAATTTTTCTTGATAATCTACGCTTAAAGGGAAGAAATCTTGCCCTTCTTTTGGGTCTTTATTAGCTACTACTGTAGCCATAATAATGCAGTTTCCCTGCTGTACGGTAACGGCACCATCAGCCTGACGGGCTAATTTACCAGTACCCAATGTAACCTGACGATTTCCGCCTAGGTCGAAGCTTACGCTTATAGGTTGTGTTAACATAATGAAGGTTGAATGAAGGTTGAAAAAATGAATCGAAAACTGCTAGGATAAAACAACTATTCCCAACTACAATCAAATGTGAGTTGGGAATGGTTTTATCTCATAGCTGATGAATTATTTTCTCAGACCTAATTTTTCGATCAATGCGCGATAACCAGTTAGGTTATGCTTTTGCATATAAGTAAGTAAACGCTTACGTTGACCTACCATTTGCATCAATCCACGTTGTGTAGAATGATCTTTTTTGTTGGCTTGCAAGTGCTTAGAAATGTGCGCAATGCGCTCAGTTAAAATGGCTACTTGCGCTTCAATTGAACCAGTATTGGTTGCTTTTCCACCGAATTCAGCAAAAATGCTGGCTTTTTTTTCTGTTGTTAAATGGGACATTGTTAATTTTTTTTACTCCAGAATTGGAGGCTTATCTTTTTTTATTCGCGCAAATGTACAATTTTAACTGAAAAATTAAGCATTTTATTCGTTTTTTTTAATAGGAACCTATGATTCAGCTGATTTCTAAAAAGCCTAAGCGATCATAGGCAGAAAAAAGAGCGTTATGCAGCATAAAAAAATTTAATTTGTCTTTATAAAGGAAAATTGATTTCAATCTCGAAAAAATAAAATTAAAGCATGTTTGCTGTAACTATTTTGGGCAACAACTCGGCATTACCTGCCCACAATCGGCACCCAACTGCCCAAATAGTTACAATAAATGATCAATTATTGTTAATTGATTGTGGCGAAGGCACTCAAATGCAATTGAGCAGGTACAAAGTTAAAAGGGGGAAACTGAATCATATTTTTATTTCCCATTTACATGGCGACCATTATTTTGGATTAATTGGCTTGGTTACCAGCATGGGATTATTAGGAAGAGAACAGCCTTTGCATTTATACGCCCCTCCAGGATTGGATGCCATCATTCAACTGCAATTGGAAGTAGCAGCTACTTCCCTACCTTTCGAATTGATTTATCATCCATTAACAAAAGCAGAAATAATTTTAGACAATCAAAAATTTTCTGTGGAATGTTTTAACACCCAACATAGAATTCCTTGTTGGGGTTTTCTAATCAGAGAAAAAAAGCTTCCAAGAAAATTAGACAAGGATAAAGCGATTGAATTCATGATTCCTGCTTCCTTTTACAACTCATTAAAAGAAGGGTTAGATTATATTACAAAAGACGGATCTATAGTATCGAATAATCAAGTTACCATTCCCAATTCTGCACCAAGAAGTTATGCCTTTTGTGCAGACACCATTTATGATGAACGCATTGCAGACATTGCTAAAGATGTTACCCTATTGTACCACGAAGCTACTTATTTAAAAGACTTGGAAGAAAGAGCTGCTGCTCGTTTCCATTCAACTACCATTCAAGCAGCAATGATTGCAAAGAAGGCCAATGCCAATCAATTATTATTAGGACACTTCAGTAGTAAATACGAATTCTTGGATGATTATTTAACAGAGGCTACTGCTGTTTTTCCTAATACACAGCTGGCTATTGAAGGAGTTACCTTCTTAATTAAGAATTAAGAAAGATAAAAGATGAGAGATAAAAGATAAAAGATATGAGATAAAAGATAAGAGATAAAAGATATGAGATATGAGATACGAGATATGAGATACGAGATTTCATTTCTAAAACAATGTATCTCTTAATTCTTATCTTATAACTCTTATCTCATAACTCTTATCTCAAACAATGTATCTCTTAATTCATATCTTTTAAAACGCTCTAATCGTTTTAAATATTGGCAAACCTTTGGATTCAAGTACAACAATAGCTATTTCAGAAGCATTGATGGGTTCTGGGAAAACGATGATTCTTTTACTTCCAACAGTAGTGATTTTTTGTTGAAGCTTTGTTTCTCCACTTGTACTAACCGTAATATTCACAGCAATTATTTTTTGACCGTATTTTAAATCTTCTTCTAAAATCAGCCCATTCATTAATACGGATTGCTTTAAAATATAGTACCAACTGTATGGCTTATTGATATTGTTTCTATCTGGCTCTCCTATGCTTAAAGAAGCATTCTTTAACAAATTAGGACCTTCCAATGGTTTTCTTTTAATATAAAAATTCATCAATGCAGCGGAATCATATGCACTAATTAATCCTTTATCATCAGGAGGAACATTCAATAATAAATTGGCTCCTCTACCTACTGAGTTTAAATAAATTTTCATCAGCTCTTCTCCTGATTTTACTTGATTGTTTTCACGCTCATGATAAAACCAACTTGGCCGAATACTTACATCTGCTTCAGCTGGAATATAGTGAGCACCTTTAAAGTTACCTTGCTGCAATGTATCGTTGAGAGGCGCACCTAATCCTCTCTTAAATCCAATAGTATCCAATAAATTCCAATTGGTGGTGGAAGCTTTTCCATTTTCATTTCCAATCCATCTAATATCCGGACCTATATCACTGAATATAACTGTTTGAGGAGAAATAGCTCTAACAGTGGATTCGAATAATTGCCAATCATAGATTTGCTTTTTGCCATTGGGACCTTCTCCATTGGCCCCATCCCACCAGAGTTCCCAAATAGGGCCATAGTTTTGAAAAATCTCCTTCAGCATATTTACAAAAACAGTATTGTATTGAGGAGTACCATAATCAGGATGATTGCGATCCCAGGGTGAAAGATATACACCAAACAAGAGTCCATTTTTTTTACAAGCAGCAGATAATTCTGCCAACACGTCTCTTTTAAAATCGCTTTGACCAACCGTATGAGTTGAATATTTACTTGGCCATAAACAAAATCCATCATGGTGTTTTGCAGTTATGATGATGCCCTTCGCACCCGCAGCTTTGGCAATTTTGCACCATTGATTACAATCCATCAAAGTAGGATTAAAAACGGTTGTTTTTTCTTTACCATCTCCCCATTCTTTATCAGTGAAAGTGTTGGGGCCAAAATGCATGAACAGATAATAATTATTATCGTGCCATTTTAATTGATAAGGAGAGGGTAATGGATTTCGATAGATTGGTTGATTGGAAATTGATTTCACTTGCGCAAGTATTGACTGAATCTGTACAATCAACAAAAAAGTAAGTATTGTTTTTTTCATTATTACCAATTATTGGCCATCCATTTATAAAAATCAGCGAATTCTTGACGCCAATATGTTTCGTTGTGTTTGCCCAATGGATTCAGAACAGTTCTGGTGATAAACTGTGGCTTCTTCTGTATGATACCAGCCATTTTTTGCATATTCGCAACCATTGATGCATCTTCCTGAGCTCCTGCATAAAAATACATTTTAGGTATTGCATTGGATGGAGCAAATTTTTCTGCGTCTACAAAAACCTGAGGCGAAACCCAAAATGAAGGAGAAAAAATACCAGCACCTCCAAATACATTCGGGAATTGCAACAATGCATACCAACTAATTAATCCACCCATACTAGACCCGGCAATATAGGTATAATCAACCCCTTTTCTGGTTCTGTATTTAGTATCGATATAAGGCTTCAATGTATTGGCAATAAAATCGATGTATAATTTTCCTTCTCCTTTACCAAATTGTAGTAAATCGTATGGGCTATACTCATTCATTCTCTTCGCCCCATCATTGTCAATTCCAACAACAATGCATTCTTTACCCAATTTGGCTTGCAGGGTATCTAAACATTCATCTACACCCCATTCACCTGCGAAAGCCGTTTTTTCGTTGAATAAATTTTGTGCATCATGCATGTACAAAACCGGATAAGCTTTTCCTACAGAAGCATATCCTTTTGGCAAATACATCCATACCCTTCTTTTTCGATTGAGTTGAGGAATAAAAAAAGCAGTATCAATAATTCTTACTTGAGGGCTTGCAGAATAATTTTTAGGCCGATCCGGATAATCGTCTTTCCAGCCTGCAATGGTATATTCATTTGAAACATCTCCATTTACTTCTACCATTCTATCAGGTATATCTCTTCCATCTGCTGCTGATTCTAATTTATCTTGCCCCCTGGTAAATTTAAATGCATAGTTACCTGCAGGAAGATCTTTTAACACAATTACTTTTCTTCCACCCGCAAATAACTTGAGCTTGTAATTTTCATCCTTGGGATTCCAATTATTAAAATTGCCAGTTAAATAAATATCATCATTCTTCTTGGTAGCAATATCAGTAACTACAAAGCGAGCAGAAAACTGGGCAAAAGATAGATTGCTTATCCCCATCAAAGAAATGGCCAAAAAAACAATCGATTGTAAAATGCGCATTTGCTAAAATACGGAAAATAAAAAAGCCTTCCTAAAAGAGTAAGAAGGCTTTCAAAAATAGCAAAGGCATTAATCTAAAATCTCAACATCTTTTGGATATTTTGCTTTATTAAAAACAAATAAATTATCATTCAAGGATGATGACATATTAAAACTATTCACTTTCAATTCTGTAATATTATTGCTCTTATCAAGAATACGGGCTTTTAATAAAGTATTTTTAGCCTTGTCAAAAAACAAGTTTACTTTTACAAAATTCTTTCGTTTATCAATTGGCAACATTTCTATTTCATTGAACGCACCAGTTGAAGGCAATAACTTATAAGTAAAATCTTTATCGTAAGAACCTGCCAATAATTTCTGAGGACTTAATGTTTGGCTTCCTTCTTCTACTGAAGACTTGGTTATTGTTTTAATTCCATCGTAATTGTACACATTCATCCCGTCACAAATAATTTCTGTTTTGCCTTGCTTCAATAAATATTTTTCTCCTTGCATGGAAATATTCAAAGCTTTTGATCCTGCGGCTCTTCCCTTACTGGTGAATGAATTGAGGGTAAATGAAGCTATTATTCCTTTTGAAGCTTTTACTTTCGAACCAAATGCATCAATCACTTTTTTAGCAGCCGGATCATTCTGAGCATTGACTAGATTAAGTGAAAAAAATATGATAAGTAGTGTCGAGTAAAGTTTAGGCATTTTGCTATTTTAGGGTGCAAATATATGTTTTAGTAGTATTTTGACTATGAATGTCGATAATAGTTTGAATTCTATGAATATTTGGGGGTATTTATCGGTGAATATTGGCTAAATTAGGGTGTTGAAGAATTCTAACAACTCAGCTTCTGTTTTAAATAAGACCTCTCTAGCCTTACTTCCCTGATTTGGCCCAACTACTCCAGCAGCTTCTAATTGATCCATCAACCTTCCTGCCCTATTATAGCCCAATTTCATTCTTCGTTGAATCAAGGACGTAGAACCCATTTGGCTGCCTACAATTAATCTTGCAGCATCTTCAAATAATGGATCCCGATCATTGGCATCAAAATCTCTTCCTTCTAACTCTTTTTCATCCACATATTCTGGCAATAAAAATGCTTGAGGATAACCTCGCTGATCTCCAATGAATTCACATACGCCCTCTACTTCAGGCGTATCAACAAAAGCACATTGCAATCTGGTGATTTCTCCATTATAGCTTACCAACATATCTCCTTTTCCAATAAGCTGCTCCGCACCACCTGCATCTAAAATGGTTCTACTATCGATTTTACTGGACACTTTAAAAGCAATCCTTGCTGGGAAGTTGGCCTTAATGGTTCCTGTAATGATATTCACTGATGGTCGTTGCGTTGCAATGATCAGATGGATTCCAATGGCGCGGGCGAGCTGTGCGAGCCGCGCAATTGGCATTTCTACTTCCTTACCTGCCGTCATAATCAAATCAGCAAACTCATCCACCACTAAAACAATGAATGGAAGGTATTGATGCCCTTTCTCTGGATTGAGTTTTCTGGCTGTAAACTTTTCGTTGTATTCGCGAATATTTCTACATCCAGCTTCTTTGAGTAAATCATAACGATTGTCCATTTCAATACAAAGTGCATTCAATGTATTTACTACTTTTTTGGTATCAGTAATAATGGACTCATCTTCACCAGGCAATTTAGCCAAGAAATGTTTTTCGATTACTCGATATAAACTCAGTTCTACTTTTTTAGGATCTACTAAAACAAATTTTAATTGAGAAGGATGCTTTTTATAAAGCAAAGAAACAAGAATCGCATTCAACCCTACTGACTTACCTTGTCCTGTGGCTCCTGCCATTAAAAGATGTGGCATGGCAGCTAAATCTACAATGAAATTTTCATTGTCAATTTTTTTACCAATAGCTATTGGCAGTGAATAGGCACTGGATTGAAATTTCTCACTTGCCAACAAAGTTTTCATGCTCACAATCGACTTACGAACATTGGGCACTTCGATACCTATTGTTCCTTTACCTGGTATTGGTGCAATGATACGAATGCCGAGCGCAGCGAGGCTAAGTGCGATATCATCTTCTAAGTTTTTAATCCTACTTATTCTCACTCCTGGAGCTGGAACAATTTCATACAAAGTAACTGTAGGCCCAACGGTTGCCGCAATCCTTTGAATTGCAATATCATAATTTTTGAGTGTGGCAATAATTTGATTCTTATTGGTTTCTAATTCATTGGGATCATGCACAATTTTTTCACTGCCATGTGTTTCCAATAAATTTAATCCTGGATATTTATAGTCTTTCAGATCGAGGGTTACATCGTATTTAGTAGCCAAAGACCCAATGGTTGCAGCCACTTCAGCCAGTTCATCCTCTGGAATTTCTGGCGTTTCTTTTATTTCCAATTCTAAATTGGGGGCAGTTGGAGCAGTATGAGCCGTTATTGGTTTTACAATTGGTTGAATCGGTTCAATAATTGTAGGCTCTTCTTCAATTAATTCTTCTTCTTCCAATTCATCTTCTTCAATATCATCCTCGATCTCTTCTTTTTCTATTACATCAAATTCATTCATTGGATTGGATGCATCGGTAGCAGCAGGAAGTATTACAGATACCAATGAGTTTTCATTCTTTAACTTATTATTGCTAACAGGCAATGCTTCTTCTTCTGATTCTTCTAATTGAATTTCATCATTTTGATCAACAGATGAAACAGGCATCTCGCCTTCTTCATCAACAGCTAAATTCGGCGATAATTCTGCTTCCTGTTTTTTTAACCAATCAAAATTCCAATTGGGCAATTTAAAAATTGGATTAAATCGCCAGATGATGTAACTAAAAAACACTACACCAATCAATGCACCCGTTCCCACATAACCAGTCCATTTTATAAGCCATTCACTGCACAATTCACCCACAGCTCCTCCCCATGAAAATTCAGCCCCCTTGGTAGCAAACGAAAAACTTACACTAAAAACCAATAAGCCTACTAAAACATATTTTACATTTCTTAGTAGTTTAAATACTTTTTTACCAAATAATAAATTCACCCCAAGTACAAAAAAGAAAGTACAAAATAAATAGGAAGCCAAACCAAAACCATTGTACCAAAAAGTATGAGCACAATATGCTCCAAGTACACCCAATAAATTACTCACTCTCACATCATTGGTAGCAAATATGCGTATACCAAATTGTTGCACCTTGTCTTGATCTTCTTGCCAAGTAAATAAATACGAGGTAAATGCAATGAATAAAAATAAAGTAAACAATAGGCTAATGGAACCAATGATTTTTGCCGTTCGCTCATCTTTAACCACTTCGGTTACAGTAATTTCAGCTTCTTTATCAGGAGCCAATACCTCGGGGTCCGGCGGAGGTGGCGTTTTCTTTTTTAAGCTATTTGCCATGAAAACAAATATAAGCTATGGTATAAGCAGAAATTACTTATTGAAGTCAATGTGCAAAACTGATTCTCAAACCAACAGTTTTCCACTTAGTTATATTTACGGTGAAATTCCATGGCTAATAATAGCCAACCAGCAATCAAAAAGGCTCCGCCAACTGGCGTAATTGCACCTATCCAACCAATATTATTAACTTGGAAAATTGCCAAAATTGTCATTAAATACAATGAACCGGAAAAAACAACAATTCCAGCAATAAAAAGTCTGCCAGCCACCCTCACTTTGTTTGTAGGAATAGACTTATAAAGAATGCCAGCTAAAGCAATTGCAAATACATGATAAAACTGATAACGAACTGCGGTTTCGTAGGTAATCAATTGTTGAGCCCCAACAAAATTTTTTAACCCATGCGCCCCAAATGCACCAAGAAAAACAGCTAATGCACCAAGCATTAATGCGATAACAATAAATGGTTTATGCATATTGTTTAAATATTTTTTTGATATGGCTTAAACTCAAATCAGGGCCACTCAACTGATGCTTTGCTTTGGAATAGTACGGAAGTCGTTCTTTGTATTTTTCAGTTAGAAATGCCAGTATGCCATTTTTATCTAAATGGCTTATCAATGGACGATGTGCTTTCTCATTCAACAATCTTGCTACCAAAACTTCAATGGATTCATCCAACCAAATGGTAATCCCCTGCTCATTCATCCAATCCATATTCTGATGAAAACAGGGAGTGCCTCCACCAGTAGCTAAAACAAATGATTTTTTCTCGCCAAACCAACGCAATAATTGGGATTCCTTTTTTCGAAAAAAAGCCTCACCCTCTTCATCAAAAATTTCACTAATGGTTCTTTCCTCTTGCGATTCTATAATAAAATCCAAATCATATCCTCCTGTTTTCAATTGCTTGGCCAACAACTCTTTCCAATAAGATTTTCCTGAACCCATCATTCCAATTAAAAAAATCTTCACAGTTGAGTTATTAAGTGGATGATTTAATTATTGAAATTATTTAAATGCATTGTGTCCGGTAATATCCATTCCTGTTATTAACAAATGAATATCATGGGTGCCTTCATAAGTAATCACACTTTCTAAATTCATCATATGTCGCATAATGCTGTATTCTCCAGTAATTCCCATTCCACCCAACATTTGACGTGCTTCACGAGCAATATTGGTAGCTATTTCGCAACTATTTCTTTTAGCCATACTAACTTGTTGCGGTGTTGCTCTGCCTTCATTCATCAATACTGCTACCCTCCAAACCAATAATTGTGCTTTACTGATTTCTGTAATCATTTCAGCAAGCTTCTTTTGTTGTAATTGAAAAGCGCCAATGGGCTTACCAAACTGAATCCTTTCCAGACTATATCTTAATGCAGTATCATAACAGTCCATGGCAGCTCCTAAAGCTCCCCATGCAATGCCAAATCTAGCCTTTGTTAAACAACCCAATGGGCCTTTTAATCCTTTGATATTAGGTAAAATATTTGCTTTTGGAACTTTTACATTATCAAAAACCAATTCACCCGTGGCACTGGCTCTTAAACTCCATTTTCCATGTGTAGTGGGGGTCGAAAACCCTTCCATCCCTCTCTCTACAATAATACCTTGAATTTCACCAGCCTCATTTTTTGCCCAAACAACAGCAATTTCTGCAAAAGGCGCATTGCTGATCCACATTTTAGCGCCATTTAAAATTACATGGTCTCCTGCATCTTTAAAATTGGTTAACATGCCTGCAGGATCACTTCCATGATTGGGTTCGGTTAATCCAAAACAACCCAACCATTCACCTGAAGCCAATTTAGGCAAATATTTATTTCTTTGCTCTTCGTTGCCATAAGCATAGATAGGATGCATTACCAAGCTACCTTGAACACTTGCAGTGCTTCTTACTCCGCTGTCTCCCCTTTCCAGTTCTTGCATCATTAAACCGTAACTGATATAATCCAAACCTCCACCACCATATTGAGTTGGAACAGTAGGCCCAAAACAGCCTAAATCTCCCATTTGTTTTACTATTTGTGTTGGAAACTCAGCTCTTTGAGCATAATCTTCTATGATTGGCGAGATAGCCGTTTTTACATAGGTTCGAACCGATTCTCTTATGAGTTTGTGTTCTTCTGTGAGTAAATCATCTACTAATAAATAATCGGGAGATTGAAATAAATCTGTTCTGACAGCCATTTGATAGTTTTTGATGCTAAATAATACAAAATTAAGGTTAAGACAAATGCTTAACCTTAATTTTTTGAATTTAGTTTACTTTTTTCGCTCAATATCTCTATTCATTTCTTCTTCGTCTACTGGTCGTTCAGTAGTATCACCCATTAACCAACGAGAAAAATAGTCGGCCATTCCCCAGAAAAAGTATTCATTCATATCTCCAAAACCATGTCGTTGGGTAGGCAATAATTTCATGTCGAATCGCTTATTCGATTTTATCAAAGCATTTACAACCCGCATGGTATTTGCAGGATGAACATTGTTGTCTATTTCTCCATGAAACAACATTAGCCTGCCTTTTAAATTTTTAGCAATATCTGGATTCTTATCTATGTTGTATTGAAAACTTGTATCCCCTTTATCGCTGATGATTTCTTTTACACCATGGTGTTTTTCGCTCCACCATCTGTTGTAAACAGAATTATCATGATTGCCTGCAGAAGAAACAGCTACTTTAAAGAAATCTGGATACACCAACATGGCTGCTGTACTCATAAATCCTCCTCCAGAATGCCCATGTATACCCACTTTGTTGATGTCTAGATATTTATATCGATCTGCTAATTGCTCAGCTACTGCTTTTTTATCAGCCAATCCATAGTCACGCAAATTACCATATCCATAAGTATGATACCATTTACTCCTATTCGGATGTCCTCCTCTATTTCCCAATGTTATCACCACCATTCCCAATTGAGCCAATCGATCAGTTCTATCAAATCCTCTACTAAATGAGGTATTTACAGATTCAGTTTGAGGGCCAGGATAAACATATTCTACGATGGGATATTTTTTAGTACTATCAAAATCAAATGGCTTGTACATAACTCCATACAAATCTGTTATTCCATCATCCGCCTTTGCTTTAAAAATTTCCGGGAATTTATACCCAGCAGCCATCAAAGAGGATAAATCGGCAGTTTCTAAATCCATGATTTTTCTTCCATCGGCAGCCAATAATACCGACTTAGGAACTGTATTCACTCTCGAATAATTACTAACCACAAATTTTTTATTATCATCCATTGATACATTAAAATCAAAATCACCAGGACTTAATAATTTTAAACCTGAGCCATCAAAATTTACACGATACGCATGTAAATAATAAGGATTCTCTCCAGTTTCCTTTCCATTTGCTGAGAAATACAAAACACGTGCTTTATCATCTATGCTTAAAATTTCTTCTGCATGCCATGCTCCAGAGGTAATTTGATTTTTCAATTTTCCATTTTCGTCATAGAGATAAAAATGTCCCCAACCATCATCTTCACTCCATTGAATTAATTCTTTTCCTTCATTCACTAATCCTACACGACGTATTTCTACATAAGTATTTAATTTTTCTTGAATCAATGTCTTAGCAGTTGCTGTTTTCACATTTACCATTCCTACATCAATTCTTTTTAAATCCCTGCTTGTTCTGCTAAAATAAAATTGATCAGCCGTTCCAAGCCAAATAGAAGGCCTAAACTCATCATCTCTCGTATTCATTTTTGCAGGTTGGCTCCATACATTCACAGACTGATCTTTATACATGCCTGTACCAATTTCTTTACTGGTTTTGGTATTCCAATCAAATAGTAATAAATGCTCTATTGGCGATTCTTTTTCACCCGGCATCCAATATTTATAGGTTTCTAATGTTGGACGAGGATCGGCAATACTATTGATTACCCATAAGTCTTTTACTTTTCTATTATCCGTAAAGTTGATGGTAAAATATTTTGAATCTGGAGACCACAAAATAAAAGCAGATTTCCTTTTGTTTTTATTTTTTTCTTTTTCTACATTAGACTCGCCGTTTCCATCGCTATGGTAACTAAAATTTTCAACACCATCTTTTGTGAGTTGGTATTGCACAATAGTGCTATCGTCTTCATTCTTTAAAGCCTTTTGGTAATTGGCCCTATCCATCCACCACAAATTGTAATTCTTACCAAAAACAACAACAGTACTATCTGGAGAAATATTGGCCCAAGATGGTCTACGTTTTGGTTTGGTAAACTCATCTAATTGAACCAATTCGCCGGTAACAATATTGTAATTAAAGAAAAATATTTTTTTCTCTTTAACAGGTAGTGTTCCTTTTTTAGCTGTTGTATCTTTTTTTTCGATATCAATGCTACTTTTTACTTCAAAATGAATCCAATTTTCATCTTTGATAAAACGCATACTATCAATATTCAAATGCTGCGCATCCATTGCATCGTCGGTAATTCGAGTAAGTTTTGCCGCCAATACAGCATTGTCGAACAATAATTTTTTCTCTCCCTTAGCAGCATCAACGATATACCATTTCTTTCCTTCACTGGTTTCATACATGTACCAAAAACGATCCGAATTTTTTAACCAATGTGGGTCTACATTTAAACTAAATACCATTTTTTCAACCTTTTTTGGAGAAAAACGGGCAGCAAGCGCATAATTGGCTTTAGCAACTGGTGTTTGTTGAGCTGTATTTGTTTCTATAAATGAACAACAAAACAAAAACATGAAGAACATTCTTAATAATAACATAATTGGCAGATTTAGGATGAAAATAACAGATTATTTGGATATTCTTACCTTGTATTTAAATTGAACCCATTTAAAGACATGAACACCCTTAAAAGTTTTGCAATAGAAGCTGATAAAAATGACCCCCTAGCTCATTATAAAGATCAATTTTATTTTCCCCAACACGAAGGCAAAAATGCTATTTATTTTTGTGGAAACTCATTAGGTCTTCAACCAAAAAAAGCAGCTTCTTACATTGAAGCTGA
>CANGTR010000068.1 GCA_947456855.1 Sphingobacteriia bacterium
AAGGAGCGTGTGGGTTAATTGAAATATTTCTAGAATTTGAATTACTGTTTGTTCTTTGCCCACTATTTAAAGCATCTTTAAAATTTGCATATACCTGCAAAGCGTTTTCATACCTTGGCAATGCGATTTCAGGCTTCCATCCACTTACTTCAATAAAATTGTGGTAAGCTAAATTGCCCAATTGCTTTTGCGTAAGCGTAAGTGCATTGTTTGAAATATCTCCAACAGCTACTATTCCATTCTTGATCATTGCATTTTCTGCATCTGCTATTGCTTGAAGAATTGCTTCTTCTGAGTGATGTCTTTCGTTTACAATTTTCAAAATGAATTCAGCTAAGCCTGTATGCTCCGGAATCAATCCCTTCATATGGCTCAATTCTAAATGGCAATGTGTATTGATAAAACCAGGAGAAAGTATTCCTTGATGGTGTTGTATATCACCACCTGCATTTTCTTCTGCTACTAAATCGATGATGGTTCCTGACTGATCGGTGATCAATACCAATTGATCAGACAATAATTCAGTGCCTGTAAAAATTTGATCGGCTGAAAATTTTAAATAGCTCAATTTATTGTAGTTCGTATTCTTTAATTAATGCTTCTGGTGGAATTTGCAGCAACTTACTAAACTTTCTGATCATGGTTAATGAAAGGGCTTGCTTATAGTTTAATACTTTACTCACCGTTGCTTTATCTCCATATACTCTTGCTAGGTCGGCTGCTTTGTAGCCAAAATCTTCCATTCTTATTTTGATAAATTCGATGGGGTCTGGATCTTCCAATGTCCATGTTCTTCTACCATATTCATCAAGAAGGAAAGCCAGCAGCTTTTTTTCTCGATAATTAGCATCGCCTTTTTTTTCGTACTTTATTTGTTCAAACCTGGTGTAGGCTTCATCATATTCTTGCTCATTGTCGAATAAGCACCAATTTTTTTTCATATTCAATTTATATTGTTTTAGCATCTATTTCATCATATTCATTATGTGTTCCTATAAATCTGATAGTTAATAATTGATCTTGATAATCAATCTCAGCAACTAATCTGTATACATTATGTTTTATTTCGAAACGTGCTCTTTTTTTAGAAATTATTTTCGCAGTAGGAAAGCTTTGTAAAACATCACGATCCTTCGCCCAATTCGATTCATCACCAATTTTCTTCCATGTTTGCAAACTTTTTCTAGCATTTGCATGCTTTAATTGAAACTTTTGCAGTTTAGGTAGATTGATTATTTGCATTGTTTATTTCCTCCAACTCAAATAAAACCTACCTAAAAAATTTAATCAATACGGCAACTACCTGATTATCAAAGGTAAAAACTGGTTGGTAGATTACCAACTTTTTCCTTTCAAACTCAATCAATACTGACGGAAAACAAGAATATTCAACAATTTTTAATCTTTTTTGACCCACTAATTTTATTTTTACTCTAAATTATTATTGAAAATCAATTAGTTACAAAGGGGCTATAAAAAATAGTTCTCCAAAATCTTGGTTTTCCCGTTGAACTGATGCACCTTTGCCCTCCCAAAAAATGGGAACATTCTTTCCGGTGGGATAGCGCCGGTTTCATTAAAACAAACTATTATGAGTAAACTTCATTTCACCACCAAGCATGCGAATGCAGCTACCGTTCAACACAACTGGTATATTGTTGATGGTACTAATCAAACTGTCGGACGCATAGCATCTAAGATTGCCGCTGTAATCCGCGGTAAAAACAAAGCCTATTACACTCCACACGTAGACTGTGGTGATTATGTAATTGTAATCAATGCCGATAAAGTTACTTTCACTGGTAACAAATTAGCAGACAAAGTATATTTAAACTATTCTGGTTATCCAGGTGGCAAAAAAGAAGAAGTTGCTGCTGATTTATTAAAGCGTCGTCCTGAAGTAGTAATGGAAAGAGCAGTAAAAGGGATGTTGCCTAAAAACCGTTTAGGTCGCAAAATGATCAAAAAATTATTTGTGTACGCAGGAACAGCTCATCCTCACACTGCACAACAACCTAAAGAACTTAAATTCTAAACCATTACGCTGAAAATCAGCGAACACAATAATAATAAAATGGAAAAACAAAAAAACGCAGTTGGTCGCCGTAAAGAAGCCGTTACTCGTGTATTCATTAGCAAGGGCGAAGGTAAGATCACTGTAAACGACAAAGATTACAAAGCTTATTTCCCATTGGTTTACTTGCAAAACCAAGTAGAAGCTCCTTTAAAAACAGCTGATGTTGTTGGTAAATTTGATATTGTTATCAATGCTACTGGCGGTGGATTAAAAGGACAAGCAGAAGCAGCAAAGTTGGGTATTGCCCGCGCTTTGTTAGAAGTAAATCCTGAATTCCGTCCTGCATTAAAAGTAGCAGGTCAGTTGAAACGTGATCCTCGTAGTGTTGAACGTAAGAAGTTCGGTCATAAGAAAGCACGTAGAAGCTACCAGTTCAGTAAGCGTTAATCGTTGTATTGAATACCAACTAAAATTAAATTTTTTAAAATTATATAATTCACCACAATGGAAAATAACACTTCACTACAACAGCAATTACTGGAGGCCGGCGTTCACTTTGGTCACCTAAAAAAGAAGTGGAATCCCAAGATGTTACCTTACATCTTTGCTGAGAAAAAAGGCATTCATATTATCGACTTAAATAAAACAGTAGATTACTTACAAGAGTCTGCTGCTGCAATTAAACAAATTGCTAAAAGCGGTAAGAAAATCATGTTTGTTGCTACAAAGAAGCAAGCAAAAGAAATTGTAACTGAGTGTGCTAAGCGTGTAAATATGCCTTTTGCTACAGAGCGTTGGTTGGGTGGTATGTTAACCAACTTCAACACTGTTCGTAAGAGCGTAAAGAAAATGCAAAGCATCGAAAAAATGTTGAACGACGGTAGTGCAGAAAGCCTTACCAAGAAAGAGCGTTTAACATTAACTCGCGATAAAGATAAAATGGAAAAAGTATTGGGCGGTATAGCTCAGTTGGGTCGTTTACCAGCAGCTTTATTCCTAGTAGATATTGGTCATGAGCATATTGCTTTAGCTGAAGCCAAGCGTTTAGGCATCACTACATTTGGTATGGTAGATACCAATTGCGATCCTAATAAAGTAGACTTTGCTATTCCTGCAAATGATGATGCAACAAAATCTATTGCTATCATTACTAATTATATTGTTGCTGCTATTGCAGAAGGTTTGGCTGAGCGTCAAGCTTCTAAAGACGAAGATGAGTCTGAAGACAACAACAATGAAAATGAAGCACGTGCACGTAGATTAGAAGCAGAAGCTCAATCTGAAGCAGGTCGTGGTGGAAGAGGTGGTCGTGGCGCAGGTGCACCAGCAGGTGGCCCAGGTGCTGGCGGTCCTCCTAAGCGTCGTGTTCCAGGAAATCGTCGCCCAGCTGGCGGTGGTGGAGGAAGCAAATAATTCAACTACTATTTTCAACTTTAATTATAGCGATACAGAATCAAACGATTCTGTATCGTTCATTAATCACTATTCAATATAAAATATATGTCAACTGCAACAATTTCAGCAGCAGAGATTAATAAATTACGTCAGGCAACAGGTGCCGGTATGATGGATTGTAGAAAAGCATTAACTGAATCTAATGGCGATTTCGAAGCTGCCATTGATTGGTTGCGTAAGCAAGGTCAAAAAGTAGCTGCTAAACGCAGCGATAGAGAAGCAAAAGAAGGAGTAATCATTGCTAAAACTTCTGCTGATAACAAAGTAGGATTTGTAGTATGTATTAGCTGTGAAACAGATTTCGTATCTAAGAATGCAGACTTTGTTGCTTTTGCCACTTCCATTGCTGATGCAGCAGTTGCAAATGATGTAAAAAGTGCTGAAGAATTAAACGAAGTAATGATCAACGGCGCTAAAGTAGCTGATATGATCAATGATAAATTGGCTTCTATTGGTGAAAAAATTGGCGTTGCTAAATTTGAAAGAATTGAAGCAGCTTATGTTGCATCTTATATTCATGGCGCAAACCGTATGGGTGTATTAGTAGGCTTAAATGCTGCTGCACCTGAAGCCGGTAAAGATGTTGCGATGCAAATTGCTGCAATGAATCCTTTGGCAGTTGATGCCGATAGCATTCCTGCTGCAATTGTAGAAAGAGAAAGAGCTATTGTTGTAGATACCATGAAAGAAGATCCGAAGATGGCAGGTAAGCCTGATGAAATGGTTGCAAAAATCGCAGAAGGCAAATTGAATGCATTCTTTAAAGAAAACACTTTATTGGCTCAAGCTTTTGTAAAAGATAGCAGCATTACTGTTGAAGCATATTTAAAAACTGCAGGTAATGTAACTGTTACTGAATTTAAAAGAGTAGCGTTGGGATAAACCTATTTAACTATTTTATGCGAATCCCAATCAATAAAATGATTGGGATTTTTTATTCCGGAACAATCCTAATTTCCCAATTGTTGTCATATTTCTGATGAAAATCATCCGAAGCAAGCGCAATAAATGAAAATCCTCCAACCCAATATGTGATAGAAGCCCAAAGGTTAGTTGGTAAATAAGCAATGGCTAAACCTAATGATAATATTCCAATGCCTTCACTGCTTGTTCTTAGTATTTGTTTTCCAAGTGTTAGTTTTCTAATCCCTGTAATTTTATCGAATTGAATCTCCCTATTTCCGTGAAGAGATCGATCTTTAAATTGAATACTGTTTTGGGTGATATTGGTTATTCTGGCTTTTAAAATTGTTCTGGTTTTACCCGTATCTTTTGAGTTTATAAAAACATCAACCGGTCTATTGATGGATTCACTTGCTAATTGGTTAAAGCTGATTAAGACTTTGTCGCCAACTTTTATGTGATTTGTTTTTCCATCTGAAATCCTTACTTGTTCAATTGCATAGTTTTGAGCATTTAAAAAGCCATAACTAAGTACAAATAATGTAAAAATGGTCAAAAACTTTTTCGGCATGATTGTTTTTAGGAAATTTAATCAATTTTTTTACCCTTATTTTAAATTATTCAATTTTGGAATAATAACCAACCTTTTTAACAGATTAAATGGCGTTGGTAAAACAATTTTGACCAACCATACCTAAAATAGAGTAGATGATTTACCGATGGTAAGTATAGCTGTTTACCATAAGTTGCGTATTGATTTTGGCTACTGATTAAAAATTCAGGTTATTTGCACAATAAACTGCAAATAAGCCATGCTTCCAAAATTCAAAAGAATATTACTCAAATTGTCGGGCGAAGCCCTTTTAGGTGATCAAAGAAACGGCGATCCCTTCAATCCTCAAATAATCGAACAATACGCTCAAGACATTAAATTGGTAACCGATTTAGGCGTACAGGTGGCTATTGTAATTGGCGGTGGTAATATTTATAGAGGGATGAATGAGGCCGATAGCGGTATTGAAAGAGCCCATGGGGATTATATGGGAATGCTGGCGACTGTTATCAATGCCATGGCCATGCAGGCTATGTTGGAGAAAATCGGGGTGTATACCCGTTTACAATCTGCCATCAATATGGAGCAGGTAGCAGAACCCTATATTCGTAGAAAGGCATTGCGTCATTTAGAAAAAGGCAGGGTGGTTATTTTTGGGGCAGGAACCGGGAACCCTTATTTTACTACAGATACAGCTGGCTCATTGAGAGCTATAGAAATGAAGGCTGATGTTATTTTAAAGGGAACTAGGGTAGATGGAGTGTACAATGCCGATCCGGAGAAAGACCCAACTGCTACTAAATATGACAACATTTCCTTCCAGGAATGCATCTCTAAAAATCTTAAAGTAATGGATATGACTGCGTTTACTTTATGTATGGAGAATAAATTGCCCATTATTGTATTCGATATGAACAGACCTGGTAATTTAATGCAAGTAGTGCAGGGGGGCAATGTAGGAACTCTGGTAAGCTAATGACCCATTCATCAATAATTTGAAACAAGTTTTTGATACTTGCCTAATTTCAGGATGTATGAAACAATTTTCACTACTACTATTTTATGTTTTTGCTATTTCACTTTTTTCAAGTGCTCAGCAAAAATTGACTTTACCCGATGCCATTTCCATTGCTTTAAAGAATAGTTACAATATTCAATTGGCTAAAGACAATGTTGAAATTGCCAATATCAATAATAATATTGGAGTAGCTGGAGGCTTGCCAATAGTAAATGCGCAAGTAATCGATAACGAACAAATTACCAGCATCAACCAAAAATTTCCTGATCCAATCAGAAATGTTAAAAGAGATGGAGTTAGTGCAAATAACCTGAATGCAAATATTACTGCCAGTATTTTATTGTACAATGGATTTAGGGTAAAAGCAGCAAAAAGCAGATTGGAAGAATTATCTAAATTAAATCAGGGCCTATTAAATGCACAAATTCAAAATACACTTGCAGCTGTATATACGGGTTACTACAATGTAGTTCGACATCAATACTTTTTAAAAAGCATTAATCAATCTATTGATGTTTCAAAAAATAGGTTGTTTATATTAAATAGCCGAAAAGAAGTGGGCTTGGCCAATAACGCAGATATTTATCAGGCTCAACTAGACTTAAATACCTTGTTTCAACAAGCAGAAGCGCAAACTTTGGTAATCAATCAAAGTAAAACCGATTTATTAAATTTGATTTTTGTTAATCCTGATTCAAGTATTGTAATTAGCGACACCATTATCATTGATCGAAACATCAATATTGCAGAAATAAAGTCGTTGGTTCAAAAAAATCCTGAATTAATTGCGGCAGATCAACAGATCAATATTAATAAATACTTAGAGAGAGAAGTAGCTGCTTTACGCTCACCTACTTTAAGAGCTACTACAGGATTTAATTTAAACAACACTACGAGTGCAGCTGGTTTCATTTTGCAAAACCAAAGCTATGGTCCTCAAATTGGATTGAATTTAGCAATTCCTATTTATAATGGGTCGATCAATAAAAGACAATATCAGGTTGCCGAAGTAAATACCCGTATTGCTAAAACCCAAAGAGACAATCTTTTATTAAACCTCGAAACTGGAGTGGTTAAAACCTATCAAACGTATACTGGTACGTTAGATCAATTAAAAACCTCTAAAGAGAATTACGATTTGTCTATTAAGCTCTTGGATTTGATAATGCAAAAATTTCAATTGGGTGAGGCAACCATTATCGATGTTCGTGTTGCACAACAAAGTTTTGAAGTAGAATCTTTTCGTTTGGCCAATCTGGCATTCACTGCAAAAGTTGCTGAAATTGAATTGAAGCGTTTGGCCAATTTGTTGCAGCCATAGTTTTCTACACAGTTAATTTTTCCTTCATTAATTTATTATCTTGCTGTTACAATAAATTTTATTGCTGTGCATCCATCCATCCAATCTAAACTCCCCAATGTAGGCACTACCATTTTTACGGTAATGAGTCAATTAGCTGTTGAGCATGGTGCAGTAAATTTAGGTCAAGGATTTCCTGATTTTCCAATGAGCGAAGCACTAACTGATTTGGTTGCTAAAGCCATGAAGGAAGGCAACAATCAGTATGTTCATATGGCCGGTTACCCAGCATTGAGAGAAGCATTGGCTGTTAAGGCGTCCGATTTGTACAATGCACAACTAGATCCTTTAACAGAAATTACCATTACGCCTGGAGGAACATATGCGATCTATACAGCGCTAACAACTGTGCTACAACCAGGTGATGAAGTGATTGTATTTGAGCCTGCTTATGATAGTTATATTCCCAATATTGAAATCAATGGAGCAAAAGCTGTTCGGATTGCTTTACAATTTCCAAACTATTCTATTCCATGGGATATTGTTAGAACTAAATTGACCGACCGAACAAGAATGATCATGATCAATTCGCCGCATAATCCTACTGGTGCTGTGTTGAGTGAAACGGATATGAAAGAACTGGCATCCATTGTGGAAGGCACCAATATTATTATTCTAAGTGATGAAGTATATGAGCATTTAATATTTGATGGAATTGCGCATCAAAGTATTTTGAAGTATCCTGCTTTACTTGAAAGGAGTTTTGTTTGTTTCTCTTTTGGTAAAACCTATCATTGCACCGGCTGGAAATTGGGATATTGTATTGCCCCTGCCGCATTAATGAATGAGTTTAGAAAAGTGCATCAGTTCAATTGCTTTACTTGCGATACACCCAAGCAAGTAGCATTGGCTACTTATCTAAGTAATAAAGAAGCCTATCTACATTTGGGAAGTCAAATTCAAGCCAAAAGAGATTTTTTTAGGGGTTTGATGAAAGACACTCCGTTTACTTGCATACCATCTCATGGAAGTTATTTTGAATGTTATAGTTATGCAGCTTTCAGCGAAGAATCGGATAAAGCTTTAGCCATTCGATTAACCAAAGATTATGGGATTGCTACCATTCCCGTTTCTGCATTTTACCAAAATGGAGAAGACAATAAGGTGCTGCGATTTTGTTTTGCAAAAAAAGAAGAAACCTTAGAAAAAGCAGTCGCTATGTTAAAAAATCTTTAGTTCATTTAAGCATTACCATTTTCCATCACCGTCCAACAAATTACCAATACCTCCTAATATGCTTCCTTCTTCTCTTCGAGAAGTGGTTCCAAATTGTAAAATTCTGCCTGCCAATCTACTAATAGGTAATGTTTGAATCCAAACAGTACCAGGGCCAGTTAGTGTTGCAAAGAACAAACCCTCTCCCCCAAAAATGGTGTTTTTAATACCACCCACAAACTGTATATCATAATTAACCGAAGCAGAAAAACCTACTATACAACCTGTATCTACTTTTAATAATTCGCCAGGTTGCAAGTCTTTTCTAAGCACATGACCACAAGCATGTAAAAAAGCCATACCATCACCTTGTAATCTTTCCATGATAAATCCTTCTCCACCAAATAAACCTGTTCCTAATTTGCGTTGAAATTCAATACCAATATTTACCCCTTTTGCTGCACATAAAAATGCATCTTTCTGACAAATAATATTGTTGTTTAAGCGAGATAAGTCTAGTGGAATAATTTTTCCTGGATAAGGAGATGCAAAACTTACTCTACGTTTGCCATTGTTTACATTGGTAAATGCAGTCATGAATAAATTCTCTCCAACCAATACACGTTTACCTGCATTGAGTAACTTTCCCAATAAACCTCCACTATTTTGTTGAGCACTTCCATCTCCAAACATGGTTTCCATTACAATACCATCGTCCATCATCATGAAAGCACCAGGTTCTGCAATTGCAGTTTCATTGTAGTCTAATTCTACCTCTACATATTGCATTTCTTCACCAAAAATCTTGTAATCTATTTCGTGGTTTTGCATAATTGTATTTTTTTATTATCACACGCTGTTTACGCTTTTGCTGTTACTGGTTTTAATTGCCCCAGCCATACTTTTTTACCTTGCAGTTTTTTTACGCCAAACATGATCCCAACAAAAATAAAGAAGAATGGTCCGAGGAATCCAAAAAGTGCAATGTACTTGGTTCCATAAAAACGTTCCATTGGTCTTCTTAATCTTTCAGAAATCAAGTACATGCTTGGAACCATGATCAATGTTAGGAAGAAAGAAAAAATCAATCCAAAGATAATGGTCCAGCTCAAAGGCCCCCAGAATACAACACTGTCTCCACCAATGAAAATTTTAGGGTCTAAATGTTGAAACATAGAAACGAAATCGATGTTGAATCCTACAGCTAAAGGCAATAGCCCAAGAATAGTAGCTAATGCAGTTAATAAAACCGGAATGATTCTAATTTTTCCTGCTTGAATAGCTGCTTCGCGTGTTCTGAATCCTCTACCTCTTAACTCATCTGTAAATTCGATCAATAAAATTCCATTTTTAATTACAATACCTGCTAATCCTACAATACCTACCCCAACCATTATAGTAGCCATTGACATGCCCGTGATTGCATATCCCATAAATACCCCAATAATAGAGAAGAAGATTTCTGTTAATACAATGAATGGTTTACTTAAACTATTGAATTGTAAAACAAGTATCAAGAAGATGATTAACAAAGCCGATATCATCGATATTCCCAAGAAAGACAATGTTTCTGCTTGTTGTTCACTTTCGCCTGTTTGTTTGATGGACACATCAGCTGGAATTTGTGTTTTAGCTTTAAAGTCGTCTATTTTTTTCTTAAGTTCTGCATTGATTACAGGAGTAAGCGATGGATCGGTTACATCTGATTGAATTTGAATGGTACGTTTCAAGTTCTTTCTTTTAACTCCACCAGTTGTATTGGTATAATCTACTTTAGCCACACTGTTAACAGGTATCTGTTTAATTTGACCTGAATTAAAATCCCTGAACACAATTCGCATATTCATCAAATCGGAAATGCTGTTGCGTTTTAAATCTTGATACCTCAATTGAATCTTGTAATCGTCTTCACCATCTTTTAATTTACTTACTTCTTTTCCAAAAACAGCGGTTCTTAATTCCATTCCAATTTGGGCGGTACTCAAACCTTCTGCCAATGCGCGTTCTCTATCTATATTAATGGTAATCTCAGGATTGTTTAAATCTACATCCATCACTAAATTTTGAATTCCCTCAATACGATTGGTATCTAAGTGATTTTGTAAGTCGTAAGCAAGTTTAGCAATCGATTCAAAATTATCGCCAGCAATTTCAATATTTACAGGCGGATCAGTTGGCGGACCGGCATCTTCTTGTCCAACTTCAATGGATGCGCCTGCAATGCCATTCATTTCCTTTCTAATAGCATCTAAATAGGGTGCACTACTCTTGCCATGCCTTTTTTCAAATTCAACGAAGGATATTTGAATTCTACCTAAATGAGATTGAATGCTTCTATTGTTGTCTCGCGGATTATTTGCACTAACGGCTACATTCGAAATAACGCTTTCTACAATACTGGCTTCAGCTCCTGGTTTATTGTCTCCTAAAATTTTATACACCCTGTTTTCCAATATTCTTAGTACAGAGTCTGTTGTGCTTGCTTTTGTTCCAATTGGCATTTTTAAATATACATATGCGAAATTGGGATCTCCGCTGGGAAAAAATGGTTTAGGATTATTTCTAGCAATCAACATGATCAATGAAATGGGGAATAATAAGAACAACCCTACCATTAGCCATCCAGGTCTTGTTCCTTGTAAAATCCAACGCAATAATGTTTCATATTTATTCATGAATCCTGGTAATAAGGTTTCTTGGAATAAATGAATGATTCTGCGTAATACATATCGCTCCAATAAAATCAATAAATCGATGGTAATCAAAAAATTTCCAAACCCATGCCATCCGGCAAGATTAAAAATCACGCCAAATGCTGCAAAAGCCCAAAACCACCATTTTTTAAATACTGCATTTTTTGGCTCTTCAAATTCACGACCTTCCGGTTTCATAAAACTTACTGCAAAAACTGGGTTGATAAAGAACGCAACAATTAATGAAGCAGTTAAAGTTAAAATCAACATCGTGGGCAAGTAAATCATGAATTTACCAATCAAGCCTTTCCATAACAATAATGGAAAGAATGGAGCTAAGGTTGTTGCTGTTCCGGCAAGTACAGGAATAAATACTTCGCCTGCAGCTTCTTTGGCCGAACGGATAATCTTAACCTTACCATTATTATAGATACGATGTGTGTTTTCAATTACCACAATGGCATCATCTACTATTATACCCAAGCCAAACAACAATGCAAATAATACAATAAAATTAAGTGTTACAGAAGAACCTACAATCATATCTGCCACAGGTAAAAACAAGAAGGATACAAATACTGAAAGTGGCACACTCAACGCAACAAAGAATGCATTGGTAACTCCCATAAAGAACATTAGAATGAGCAATACCAAAATAAACCCAATGATGATGGTATTGACCAATTCATTAAAAGATGTTTTGGTTTGTTTACTTTGGTCTCCAGTAATTACTACTTTAAGATCTTTGGGAAGTTCTTGCGAAGCTTGCATATCTTCTACAATCTTTTTTACCCCATCGGCTGTATTAATTAAATTTTCCCCAGATCGTTTTACGATGTTTAAGGTTACCACATTTAATCCACCCAAGCGCGCATAGCTTTGCGTTTCTTTTACAGTATCTACTAATTCCGCAACATCTTTTAAGTAAATAGGAGCGCCTGAAATGTTTTTTACAATAATATTTTGCATATCAAAAGCGCTGGTAAATTGACCCTTTACTTTGATATTTCGCTTCATTTCACCTACTTCAACTAATCCTGCACTGATGTCTTTATTCTCATAGTTAACAGCATTTTCGATGTCTCTAAAAGTTAATTTTGCTGCCTCCATTTTAACTGGATCAACATTAATTTGAATTTCTCTTTCTGGAGCACCTACTATTTCTGCCCTACTCACTTCTTTCATTTCTTCAATTCTGTCCTGCATTTTATCTGCAAAACTCTTTAGTTTAATACCATCAAAATTTCCACTGATGTTTACGAACATGATTGGTAATTCACTAAATGCAAATTCTTGCACATTGGGTTGAGAAGTTAAATCGTTGGGCAAATCGGTTTGAGCCTTATCTACAGCATCTTTTACTTTTTGCTTGGCAATTTCAGTTTTAATGTCTGTATCAAACTCAACAACAATCAAACTAAAATCCTGCTGCGAAGTAGATTGTAGTTTTTTTACTTTGGCACCACTGATTGATTTTAATTGTTTTTCAATAGGTCTGGTTACTAGGTTTTCAATATCCTTGGGTGAATTACCAAAGTATACAGTACTTACAGAAATTGTTGGTACTACTATATCAGGAAACTGTTCTCTTGGAAGTGTATTGAATTTATTTAAGCCATATAATGAGATAAGTATGGTGATAATATAAACAGCCGTTCTATTATCTACTGCCCAACTTGTTGGCTTAAATTCTTTGAATTTTTTGGCAATGCCTTCTATGAAATGCATATATAATTAGTTAAAAGGAATTTATTTTTTTAAAACCATTACTACCTGACCATCATAAATGTTCTGGTATCCATCAGTAATCAATGCATCGTTTTTAAATAGACCAGATTTAACTTCGATCAATTGTCCGTACATTTCTCCCACTGTAATATTCTTTTTACGAGCAACCATTCTATTGCCTTCTTGAACTGCTATATAAACGTATTTCCCTTTTTCGTCAGTTTGAACTGTATTTACAGAAATGGCAATTGCTTCAGCTACTTCATAATCTTCAAATTTCAATTCTGCCAATTGATTAGGGCGAATTGCAGGGTCATAACCAATATTAACTTCTGCATCAAAACTTCTATTATTAACATTGATTGTTCTACTAGTAGTTGCAACAGTTCCGGTAATTGTTTTATTTAAATCAGGGAATCGAATAATTACTTTTGAACCCACTTTAATTTTTCCTGCATAGTTTTCTGGAATTTGAGTAATTACTTTTAAACCTGCAGTACTTACCAGTTTAATTTGAGGGCTTACTCCTGCAAACCCATTAAAAATTTCTCCAACCCTAACATTTAAATCATCTACTACACCTGTAACATCAGCATAGATATTGCTGGATTTTAACTGTTCTTCTGCTACTTTAATTTGTTCTTCACTTGCATCCAACTGCTTTTCTAAAGAAATAACATTGTTTTTTGCAGAAATGTATTGTACTTCTGTTCCAATACCTTCTTTCCAAAGATTCCCCTGACGTTGATAAATATCTTTAGCAAAGCTCAATTGTGTTTTTAATGTTTCCAATGCTTTTTGAGAAGCATACACCGATTGTTTCATCACAGCATCATCCAGTTTTAATAACAATTGACCTTTCTTTACTTGGTCGCCTTTTTTTACATAGATGGCTTTTACTTGGCCTGGTCCCATTCTTGGGGCTACATAGGATACATTGTCTGCAGTAATGCTTCCTTGTAGGTCTATATAATGCGCAAATGGTTGAACAGTTATTGCAGTTAATCCAACCAATTTTGCAGCACTAAGATTTGTATTGGCCGTATCTAGTTTTGCAATTTCTGCTTCAAGCAAATTCATTTTTTCGGTAATGGTAGCGTGTTCTGCTTTTATTTTTTCTAATGCAGCTTTTTTATCAGCCAAAGTGCTACCTGTTTTTTCATTTCCGCCGCAACCAATCAGAAGGATTGTAGTGGAGGCGATTAACATCATTTTTTTTATTGTAAACATGTTGCTGGGTTTTTAGTTTGGTTATAATTTGCCTATTGCGTTTAAATAATCTACTTTGGCAATTATGGCATCGTATAGAGCGCTGATATAATTGGTTTGGGCAGTTTTAAGATCGGTATCTGCTACATTTACTTCGGTATTTGAACCTGTTCCTATTTCATATTTCTTTTTTGTTTGACCATAAACCCTTTCGGCTAGATCCATATTGTTTTTTTGAGCAACCATAACTGATATTGCATTATTGTATTTTAGTCTTGCCTGTTCTGCTGAAACATCTATATTGATTTTTAAATTGTCTAATTGATTGCTTGTTTGTTCTAATTCAATTTTGGCTTTCTTTACTCTGGCATCCTTGGCAAAACCGCTAAAAATGGGAACAGAAACAT
>CANGTR010000069.1 GCA_947456855.1 Sphingobacteriia bacterium
GCCTACAAACAATTATTGGCTCAAAACGGATGGATGCCACTCGGTACCGATTTTCCGGTTGAAGATATTTCTCCTTTCAAAACATTTTTAGCTGCTGTTGTACGCAAGGATGCCAAAGGATTTCCGGCCAATGGTTTTCAAATGGAGAACGCACTTACCCGCGAACAAACCATTCGAGGAATGACCATCTGGGCCGCTAAAGCAGGCTTCCTCGAAAAAGAAGTGGGCAGTATTGAAGTAGGAAAGAAAGCGGATTTTATCTTACTCGATAAAGACTTAATGAAAGTTGCTGAAACAGATATTCTCAAAACAAAAGTTACAGCAACATTTATTGGAGGCAAGAAAGTTCATTAATTCAAAGAGAAATAAACAATGCTTAAAATACTCCCATAAGGGACCTTTTAAAAATTACGAAAAGAAGATTTATTTGTGATGCGTGAACAATGAAAGTTGTTTGAGCCCCAACTTGTTGGGGCGAGTTCTTTTATTGTAGCAGAACAAATAAATCTTCCGTAATTTTTAAGCAGGCCCGTTGGGAGATTATAAGTATTGATTTATTATTTTATCTCCCCTACCATTTCCGCTGGAATTACCCAAGCATCAAATTCTTCAGGAGTTACATAACCCAACTTCACCGCCATCTCTTTTAAGGTAGTATGTTCTTTATGTGCTTTCTGTGCAATTTCAGCAGCTTTATAATAGCCTATTTTAGTATTCAATGAAGTAACCAACATCAAGCTATTGTCTACATGCTTTTTGATATTGGCTTCTATTGGCTCAATGCCAATGGCACATTTATCATTAAAGCTTACGCAACCATCTCCAATTAAACGAGCGCTGTGTAAGAAATTATAAATCATTACTGGCTTGAAAACATTCAATTCAAAATGACCCATTGATCCGCCAATATTAATGGCCACATCATTGCCCATTACTTGAGCAGCAATCATGGTTAATGCCTCGCATTGTGTTGGGTTTACTTTTCCTGGCATGATAGAAGAACCTGGTTCATTGTCTGGAATAAACAATTCGCCAATTCCACTGCGTGGTCCAGAAGAAAGCATACGAATATCATTGGCAATCTTCATTAAACTTACTGCTACGGTTTTCAAAGCACCATGTGCTTCAACAATGGCATCATGCGCAGCCAATGCTTCAAATTTATTTTCAGCAGTTACAAAAGGCAATCCTGTTAAATTGGCTATATGCTTGGCCACATTTACATCATAACCTTTCGGCGTATTGATTCCTGTTCCAACAGCAGTTCCACCCAAAGCCAATTCACTTAAATGACTCAATGAATTGTTGATGGCTTTTAATCCATGATTCAGTTGTGCTACATAACCACTGATTTCTTGCCCTACTGTTAAAGGGGTTGCATCCATAAAATGAGTACGGCCAATTTTCACCACATGCATAAATGCCTTGCTCTTTGCAGCAAGTGTATTCCTTAATTTTTCAATACCTGGAATAGTAGTGTTCAATAATATTTTATAGGCTGCAATATGCATGGCAGTTGGAAAAGTATCATTAGAACTCTGCGACTTATTTACATCATCATTGGGATGTAAGAATTTGTCTTTGTCATTTAATGATCCGCCTTTTAGTACATGTCCACGATATGCCACTACTTCATTCACATTCATATTGCTTTGTGTACCACTCCCTGTTTGCCAAACTACCAATGGGAATTGATCATTCAATTTGCCGGCTACTATTTCATCACATACCGTTCCAATCAATGCAGCTTTTTCTTCTGGCAGTACACCAGCATCTCTATTGGTTAAAGCTGCGGCTTTTTTTAAATAGGCAAATGCCTCAATGATTTCTTTGGGCATTTTATTGATGTCTTGTGCAATTTTAAAATTGTCGATACTACGTTGCGTTTGAGCTCCCCAATAAACATTAGCAGGTACTTGTACCTCACCCATGGTATCTTTTTCTATTCTGTATTCCATATAATTGTTTTTATTTTCCTGTAAAAATGGCTTTTCTTTTTTCGAGGAAGGCGCTTGTTCCTTCTTTCATATCGGCTGTATCAAATGAATTACCGAAAGCTTCTACTTCCACTTGATAACCATTCTTGTTTTCATCAAAAACCGAATTAGCCGATTCAATGCATGCAGCAACAGCTAAAGGTGCTTTGCTATTGATCACTGTTAAAATACTTATGGCTTTTGCTAATAATTCTTCTGCTGGTACCACATAATTGACCAACCCATATTGTAATGCAGTTGCAGCATCGATCATTCCTGCACTCATTAACAATTCCATAGCTCGGCCTTTGCCAATCAATTGCACCAATCTTTGCGTGCCACCATAGCCAGGAATCAAACCTAGATTCACTTCTGGCTGTCCAAATTTAGCATTGGCTGATGCAATTCTAAAATGGCAACTCATGGCCAGTTCGCATCCGCCACCCAATGCAAAACCATTCACAGCAGCAACTACAGGTTTAGGGCAATTTTCTATTCTGAAAAAAGTTGCCTGACCATCAGCAGACAATTTCATGGCTTCTTGCTTATTGAATTTGCTGAACTCACTAATATCTGCACCTGCTACAAATGCTTTTGCACCTGAACCTGTAATTATAACTGATTGAATGGATGTATTGGTATAGACTTCATCAAATGCCAAATTCAATTCAGCAAATACTTCCATATTCAATGCATTCAATTTATCAGGACGATTGATGGTAATGGTAAAAATGCCGGCTTCTAAAGAAGTTAATAATGTTTGGTATGCCATGTTGATTTTTTAAAAATTACGATGCTTGCTCACCCATTCGGCGATGTATTCGGCAATGGTTGTTGTAGTGGTTCCGGGTGCAAAAAGTTTACCAACACCCATATCGTTTAAGGTTTTCATATCGTCATCTGGTATGATGCCTCCTCCAGTAAGTAAAACATCATTCATTCCTTTTTCCTTCATAAGTGTAATAACTTTAGGAAATACGGTCATATGTGCTCCACTTAAAATGCTAATACCGATGGCATCCACATCTTCTTGTAAGGCAGCATTCACCACCATTTCAGGAGTTTGGCGCAGTCCGGTATATATTACTTCCATCCCTGCGTCTCGGAGTGCGGTAGCAATTACTTTGGCACCTCTATCGTGGCCATCTAAGCCTACTTTGGCAACCAATACACGTAATGGTCTGTTCATGATGTAAAATTAACTGAATCTATTGATGTTCCAATAATCCTAAAACAGTACGTATCCTTTCAACTGTAGCTTCTTTACCAATTACTGCAGCAATATCAAATACGCCGGGCCCAAATTTACCTCCCACCAACATTATGCGCAAGGGCAACATCAGCTCGCCAGGCTTTAATTGATGAGCAGCAGCCAATTCTTTCAACTCTTTTTCTAAATCGCTGCTTTCCCATACTATGCTTGATTCGTAGGCTTTTGCCAATTCAATAAAAAACATATTTTTTACTGCATCCCATTTTGGTTTGATAGATGCCGTATCGAATTGGGATGGTGAATTAAAAAAGAAAGATCCTTGTTGTACAAAATCATTTAAGAGTGTACAACGATCTTTTACGAGCTCAATTACTTTATGTAATTTATTGGAATCGTTTACTTCAATACCATTTCCAATAAACTGTTCACGTACTAATAATTGCAATTGATCAATTGATAATTTTTTAATCCATTCATGGTTGAACCATTTGGCTTTTTCATAATCAAATTTAGCGCCACCCTTATGAACACGGTCCATCGAAAATGCAGCAATCAATTGCTCAATCGTAAAAATCTCGGTATCTGTTCCATCATTCCAACCTAGTAAAGCAAGCAAGTTTACAAATGCTTCTGGTAAAAATCCACGCTCTTTAAATCCAATGGTTTTTTCACCGGTTTTAGGGTCGGTCCAGTCCATGGCAAATACAGGAAAACCTAAACGATCTCCATCGCGCTTACTAAGTTTGCCATTGCCTTCTGGTTTTAAAATCAATGGAAGATGCGCCCACTGTGGCATTTCGGCTTCCCATCCCAAATATTTCCACAACAATAAATGCACTGGTGCAGAAGGCAACCATTCTTCACCCCTAAATGCATGGGTAATTTTCATGGCATAATCATCAACAACAACTGCTAAATGATAAGTGGGCATTCCATCGGCTTTCAATAAAACTTTATCATCTACTTGCGATGTATTAAAACTCACTTCGCCTCTTATCATATCAGTAAAAGAAACGGTTTCATTTTCCGGTGTTTTAATGCGTATTACAAAAGGCCTTCCTTCAGCCAATAATTTGGAAACTTCTTCAGCAGGCAAGTTTAATGAATTGCGCATCTTTGATCTCAATACATAATTGTATTGTGGCGAAGGGTTTTCTGCAGTTTTATAATCAATGCGCATTTTTTCTAAATCTTCAGGCGTATCAAATGCATAATATGCATAACCAGCAGTTACCAATTGTTCTGCGTATTGTTTGTAACTGGCTTTTCTTTCACTTTGTCTGTAAGGTGCAAAAGGGCCTCCATGTTGAGGGCTTTCATCCGGAATCAATCCACACCATTCCAGGGTTTTAAAAATATAATCTTCGGCACCTTCTACAAAACGGCTTTGATCGGTATCTTCAATTCTAACAATAAAATCTCCGCCATGTTGTTTGGCAAACAAATAGTTAAATAAAACCGTTCTAACTCCTCCTAAATGCAAGCCTCCGGTTGGAGATGGTGCAAAACGAACCCTAACTTTTTTATCCATAATGCAAATATAAACTTTGCAAATTCGTTAATGCCATGTAACCACTAAAAATCCTAATTTGTGTGTATGCGGAGCCTCCGATTACTGATATTATTCCTTTTAATTGCCCAAATAACCAATGCACAGTTAACTTACCAACAGGTTTGGGTAGATTATGATTCAGCGTGGACTTTTCAAAACCTTCAAATAATACCTATTCGATTTAAAGGGCAGGGCAATGTTGCCTTTTACCGTCAGTTATTGCCCAATCAATATATTACCCTGGCAGAGGGGATGCGAACTGGAAAAGTTAAAGTGAAAGAGTTTGTAACCAAGGGAGATGCAGATGTTCATATTTTAAGCGTGCAGAACAATTCCGATAAAACCATTTTGATTAATTCGGGAGAGCTATTAGGCGGAGGAAAACAGGATAGGGTAGTTGGCGAAACCAAATTGATTCAACCAGGTAAAGAAGAACAGTATGTAACTGTTTTTTGTGTAGAAGAAGGAAGATGGAGTAAGAAAGTATTGCCCTTTAGTCATAGCGGTAATATTGATATGGAATTGCGAAAAACCATGGATTTAACGCAGAGACAGGCTGATATTTGGAAAGAAATCGCCCAAAGTTTATCGGCTCAAAATATCAAATCTATTTCATCTCAATACCTTGAATTGGATAGAGATATTGTAAAAGCAGATTCTGCCTATCGCAATTTCTTCAATGCTAAGTTGGCTAAAACCGATAGCGCTTTTGCTGGCTTTCTGGCCATTACAGGAGATCGAATTTTAGGAACTGAAATATTTGTTACCCCTACTTTATTTAAAAATGCATGGGAATCTATGCTGGCCACATTTACAAGATCGGCTATAACAAAAGGCAGTAATCCATATATCGATAAAAAGAAAATGGAACTATTTATGGATGCCTTACTCGAAAACGAAACCTCTCAGAAAAAAACATTGGCGCAAATAGGCAAGGCCTATAAGTTTGAAAATTTAGTGATTGGTTTGATAGCTTATGGATTTTAGATGATTCAATCTAATATCTTTACTGCATGTATTTGGTTAACACACCTTGGTGGTTAAGGGCTCTTTATCCTCAACTGATTTGGCAAATGCCCAATCAAGCCAAAATTATTTATTTAACTTTTGATGATGGGCCACATGCAAGGGCAACACCCTATGTATTAGACACACTGGCACAGTATAATGCCAAAGCAAGTTTTTTTTGCATCGGAAAAAATGTGTTGGAGCACCCTGAAATTTATGCGCGAATATTAAATGAAGGACATGCTGTTGGAAACCATACGCAGCATCATGCCAATGGCTGGAAAGTAAATGATAGCCAATATTTCAGCGAGATAGATCAAGCGGCCAGCTTAATTCGATCTACTTTATTTCGTCCACCCTACGGAAGAATTAAACGTTCTCAAATCAACCAATTGATTCGAACTACTCATTCGCAGTTGTTCAATACTTTTTCAAACAGTACGCAATCTAATATTGAGCAATCCGTATATAAAATCATTATGTGGTCGGTTTTAAGTGGAGATTTTGATACAAAGCTTTCTGCTGATACATGTACCCAAAATGTAATCAAGCATACCAAAGCAGGTTCAATTATTGTATTTCATGATAGTGCTAAGGCTTGGGATCGAATGTCGGTGGCATTGCCAAAGGTTTTGAAGCATTTTTCGGCCCTTGGATTCCGGTTTGAAGCCCTCTAACGGTCAGACCGCTTTTGTCTGACCGAATGCCCGAAATGAACCCTAACCCCCCAACCGGTCAGACCACTTTGGTCTGACCGGTTGGTCCGGTTGGTGCCCCCTAAAAAAAGGGAAGGCCGAGGTAGAAACCTCAGCCTGTTTTTAATCCGTACCCTATGAAAACAAAAATCACGGTTATCAATATTGCTAGATTACCGCAGTGTCTTTAGTTAATCCCTATATATCTTAATACGATCTATCGATTCTTTCATCTTCTTTAGCAGAATACCCATACTATTCTTTAAACGCCATCGGCATTCATTTTATTTTCAATAAGCCAAAAAAAACAACAAATCACATGTTAAAATAAAATAATATTACAATATTGGCAAGGACGCCGTATTGCAAATGCAGAAGCAGAAATCCTTTTTTTGGCCTATGATCTCCAAAAAATGGATGTTGATTGCTGCAAAATCGATTGATGCCATTGAGTTGATTCATAGATCTGCTATATTTTTTCAACGATTATTCTGTTCATTTGCAACATGAAAATCATAGATACACATTGTCATTTATATGCAGAAGAGTTTAATGAAGATAGCGATGCAATGATTCAACGTGCACTTGATGCTGGTGTGTCTCAATTTTATTTACCCGCTATTGATAGCAAGGAAATAGCCGGTATGCTTGCATTAGAGAAAAAATACCCAGGTGTTTGCAAAGCAATGATGGGTTTGCATCCTTGTTATGTAAAAGAAAATTATCAAGAAGAATTGTCCATTGTAAAAGAGTGGTTAAACAAAAGATCTTTTGCGGCTGTGGGTGAAATCGGACTAGATTATTACTGGGATACCACATTTAAACAACAACAACAAGAAGCATTTGAATTACAAATGAATTGGGCTTTCGAAAAGAATATGCCTATTGTAATACATACTAGAAATGCCATGCAAGAAACCATTGAAATGGTCAAACCTTTTGCAGCAAAGGGTTTAAAAGGAATTTTTCATTGTTTTAGTGGAAGCTATGAATCGGCTGCAGAAATTATCAAAATGGGGTTTTTATTGGGAATAGGCGGAGTTGTAACCTATAAAAATGCAGGGCTAGCAGAAGTTTTAACTAAAATTGATTTAGAACATTTGGTATTGGAAACCGACGCACCTTATTTAACCCCTGTACCATTTAGAGGCAAACGCAATGAGAGTAGCTATTTGCAATATGTTTTGAGAAAATTATCGGAGATTAAGCAAGTGTCGGAGGCAAATATTGCTGCTATCACAACGGCCAATGCGGAAAAATTATTCGTTCACTAACTATGAACCACTATTTTTGCAGCCCATAAACAGAGAGGTGTCCGAGTGGTTGAAGGAGCACGCCTGGAAAGTGTGTAAACGGGAAACTGTTTCGAGGGTTCGAATCCCTTCCTCTCTGCAATGAAAAATGAAGTTCAACCCCGACATGTCGGGGTTTTTTATGCCCCGAAGCGAGTCCAGAAACTTGTGTGTCTGAGCGAGCGGAGGGGGCATAAAAAAACCGGGCACGGTAGTGCCCAGGTTGAACTTCATTTAGTTATTGCTACACCCACCCCGGGATCAGCGGAGCCAATCCCTTTCTCTCTGCAAAGCCAATCCCTTCCTCTCTGCAAAGCCTATCCCATTTTTTCGCATCAATGCCCATATATTTTCGGCTGCCTATTGATTAATTAAATAGGGCTCAATTACTCCTTGCCAAATTTTGTAGCCTGCTGCATTCATGTGCAGTTTGTCGGATAAAAATATATCAGAGCGTATTTTGCCTTCTGCATCCAACATGCTGTGGTAAACATCAATGTATGTGCTTTTTTGCTGTTGTTTGATATATGATTCAATCAAGTTGTTGGCCGCTTGCATAGTGGCTAAATATTTTTCTCTGCTAGGGCTTGGCTTCATAGAGATATAAGCAATGGGTACTTTTTTGTATTTAGATCTTATCAGTTGATACAGTGTTTTGAACCGTTCAACAATAGTATCTGCTGTTATTGACGGACCGCCTGTTAAATCATTTTCGCCACAATAAATTAGAATTTGTTTTGGGTTGTATTTGAATATCACCTCTTCGGCATACATGATTAAATGCGGCAATGAAGATCCCCCAAATCCTCTATTGATGATGGTTTTATTCGGAAAATATTTTGCAACATCTTTCCAATTGGTAAAGCTCGAACTTCCGATAAGCAGTATGGCATTTTTGGGTGGAGCAGTAATGGAGTCTGCTTTTCTGAAAGCGTTGATTTCATTGATAAAGGGCTGACTAATGGCAGCGAAAGAGATGGACAGTAGCCCTATCAAAAAAAATATTTTAAATAATAATTTCATGAAAATTGTTTTAAATAAATACACGGTTTATACTTGAGTAATCTTCTCTAAATTCTTTTGGCGTACATCCTTTTTTCTTTTTAAATATTCGGTTGAAGTTAGACATATTATTGAAACCACAATTAAATGCAATTTGATTTATGGGTAAGTGGGTGTCAATTAATAACCTAGAAGCATGACCCAGTCTTATTTCGATTAAATGATCAATAAAACTATTTCCCGTATGTCGTTTAAAAAATCTACTAAAGGATACTTCCGTCATGTTGGCAAGATTGGCTACGTTAGCCAAACTAATTGCTTTTTCAAAATGTTGATTCAAATACTCTGTAACCTTTTCTACACGTCTGCTATTATAGGATTGATTGTTTTTACTAAAAGCTGCTCCTGATAAAAGTTGCATATCATTCGAAGTAGATAATACATGTAGTATAGACATGAGTTCTAATACGGATAGAAAACCTTGTTTGTTGGCTAAATCAACAATTCTCTTTTGTACATGGCTTGTAGTAAAATTTGAAAAAAGGATGCCTTGCTTAGCCTTTTCAAACATTTCTTTCATGAAAAACAACTGATTGCGGCGAAGAAATTTTTCATCAATTAAGTCTTTGTGAAATTGAATAGTTATTTCTGAAATGATATTGTTTTTACAATTGTGCGTTAGCCAGCAGTGCGGTAAGTTTGGCCCCACAATGACCAGCTCTAAGTTGTCAATTTCGCCTACATGATCGCCAATAATTCTTTTAGCGCCCTTTGCATTGATAATCAGGTTTATTTCAAATTCTTCATGGTAATGTAAAGGGAAGTCAAATGCTGTTTTTGTTCTAGAAAATATGGTAAAACAATCACTATTGGTGAGGGGTGTAATTTCTTTAAGAAGCTTTTTTTTCATAATTCAGTTAAAATAATATCATGTCAATAATAACATGATTGTGTTAAAAAAGTGCATTTATTAACCAAAAAGTCATAAAAATAGATAAAATAGTACCATAATAAACTTAAACTACTATTTACATTTGAAAAAATAATTGCTATATGAAAAAGGTATTCGTTTTCATTCTCTTGTTTTTTGCTATGATCGCAATAGAGGGTCAGGCACAAACAAGGAAAGTTACTGGTAGAATTTTGGATGAGGCAGGTCTTCCCATCACTGAGGCCACTGTTACTGTTAAAAACACCAAATTAACAACCCTTAGTAACAACAAGGGTGATTTTTCAATTGATTTACCTGCAGGCGCAAAAACCATTGTGGTAACTTATGTGGGTATGGAATCTTTGGAATTGAATGTTGCGAATAAAACTTCCATAAATGTTTCACTCAGATCAACTGCTTCTGCATTGGCTGATGTAGTAGTTATAGGATACGGTACAATAAAAAAATCTGATTTAACAGGTTCTGCACAAAGGCTAAATAGAGAAGAAATTATGCGTGATAATCCTGGTAATATCTTGCAAGCAATGCAAGGTAAATTAGCCGGTGTAAATGTTACGCAAAATGACGGAGCGCCTGGCGCAGGTATTAGTATTAGAATTCGCGGATCTAATTCTTTTTTGGGTGGCACAGAACCATTGTATGTTATTGATGGTGTGCCATTTAATAATAGTAGTAGCGGTACCACTCCAGAATCACTGGGCGGTGACGAAAAGCAAACCCTAAACGCGCTTGCTTTTTTAGATCCCAATGATATTGAATCTATAGATGTTTTAAAAGATGCATCTGCAACAGCTATTTACGGATCACGTGGGGCAAATGGTGTGGTGTTGATTACAACTAGAAAAGGCAAGGTAGGTAAGGATAAAGTAGAGTTTAACTCAATTTTGGGATTGGCTGAAGTTTCAAAAAAAATTCGGATGCTTAATCCTATGGAATATGCGAATTTTCAAAACTTGTCATTTCAGAATGCGAATAAATATGATGGCACTAATTATTCCTTGCTGTTTCCTGATCCTTCTATTTATGAAAATGATAATAACAATTGGCAAGATAGAATATTCAGACAAGCGCTAACCCAACAATATAGTATCAATGTTAATGGTGCTTCAGATGCGGGTAGCCATAATTTCACATTGGGTTATGTAGATCAGGAAGGTGTTATTCAAACATCTGGCTATAAAAAACTCAATCTAAGTTTTAATTTAAATAGAAATATAAGTAAGGTTTTTAGAATAGGAACAAGTAATGCTATTTCTAATTCAACAACAAGAGGCGTTAAAACAGGAACAGATAAATCTGACGCCGCTAGTGCTGGAGTGGTTAGATCTGCATTAACCTATCCAGCAACCATTAGTGCCTTAGATGAATACGACGGTTTAGGGGATGACTTTATTACCAATCCTTACATATATGTAAATGATGTTTTAAATAGGGTTACCGCTACCAATATTTTTTCTTCTAATTTCTTGGAAGCCACCATACATAAAAACCTAAAGTTCAGACAAAACATTGGGTTCAATTATGGTGCTAATACAAGAGATCAATATTATCCTAGAACTGTGTTCGAAGGTTTTGCCTCTAAGGGCTGGGGTTTAAAATCAGACAACAATTGGTCTAGTATTGTTTCTGAAAGTATCTTAACGTATAATAAAAAAGTAAACAATCATAGTTTTACTGTAACTGCTGCTTCAACTTTTGAGCAAAACATGGGTAGTTCTAAGCGCTCAGAAGCTAAAACTTTTCCAAATGATCTTTTGAAAAATGAAAACCTACAATCTGCCGAGCAAATTTTGCCTATTGTTACCAATAAGTACCAATCTAATTTGATTTCTTTTTTAGGTCGTGTAAATTATACCTATGCAGACAAGTTCGTGCTTTCTGTATCACATAGAAATGATGGTTCTAGTAAATTTGGTAAAGACAATAAGTGGGCTGCTTTTTCTTCAGCAGGCCTTGCATGGAAATTACACAAAGAGTCTTTTATCAACAAAATCGATGCTATTAGCGAGTTTATACTTAGGGCAAGTTATGGGCAAACTGGTAATCAGGGTATTGGGTCTTATGCCTCTTTATCTAAGCTCGCAATTTACAATTATACATTTAATGGTACAGTGCAAACAGGATTGGCAGATGATGTATTTGCCGGACCAGCAAATGCTCAACTTAAATGGGAAACAACCAATGCCTATAATGCAGGGGTAGATCTGGGTTTGTTTAAAGGACGAATAAATGCGCATGTTGATGTTTATCTGAAGCGTACCAATGATTTATTGCAATACATTACTACGCCTGCTTCTACTGGTTTTCAACGTCAGTTAAGAAATTCGGGATCTGTAGAAAACAAAGGGTTGGAAATTGCAATCGATGCAACTGTTTTGAATAGAAAAGATTTTCAGTGGAAAACGAATTTTAATATTTCATTTAATCGAAATAAAATCATTTCGTTAGGCGGAGATGTTAAGGAGCAATTTGCAAGTAATATTTCTACACGCGATGCTCCATTTATTCAACGCGCAGGATTGCCAATTGGTGCTTTGTATGGTTATGTTGAAGATGGCTATTTTGATAATGAAGCGGAAGTTAGAAATTCTTTGGTATTCAGCGGACAGCCTTTCAATATTATTAGACGAATGATTGGAGAAGTGAAGTATAGAAATTTTGATGCTGATCCTAGTTCTATTTCTGTTACTGATCGTGTAATTATTGGAGATGTAAATCCAGATTACACCTTTGGATTTATCAATAATTTTAAATACAAGCGTTTTGATTTAAGCATTTTTATTAATGGTGTGCAGGGTAATGATATTGTAAATATGAATAGTGTTTGGAATGCAAATATCGGCACTTCAAAAAATGTTACTTTAGGTATATTCAATGGTGCTTGGAGAGAGGGGGCCGACAATTCAAACGCCTTGGCACCAAAGCCAATTAGACAATTTTGGAGAACCTTGCCTTTTACCAGACGTTTTATTGAAGATGGAAGTTTTGTTAGAATCAAGAATGTTAATCTTGGTTATACATTACCTCCTAAATTAATTAAGGGCATTAATGGAATTAGGGTTTCTTTGGGTGTAAATAACCTATACACATTTACAAAGTATACAGGGTTTGATCCTGAAATAAATAGTTATGGCGATAATCCTGCATTGTTTGGGGTAGACTTAGGAGGGTTTCCTAATTCAAGAACCTACAATTTTGTAATTAAATGCAACTTTTAATTTTTTCAAAAAATAATTATATGAAAATATATAAATCAAATAGCTGGAAAATTTTATTGCCGGTAATATTATTTTCAACCTTTTCTTGTCAGAAGATATTGGAAGAAAAGCCGTATTCGTTTTTATCTCCAGAAAATTTTTATAAAAACGAAGCAGATGCTAAAGCAGCCATTAATGCTGTGTATGGCACATTGTATACTTATGATTTGTATTTGCAACCTATGTGGAATTTGACAATGCTTGACGATGATCATGTGTCTGGTGCCGATTGGTTTTTAGGTACATCTGGAGCAGGTAATCCACAAGGTTATTGGGGTGTTGATGGGCCATGGATAGGTTGCTATTCTGTTATTTCAAGAGCCAATACTGTATTAGAAAATGTTGCAACAATCAATAGCAATATCGATTCAACTGTAAAAAATAGAATTTTAGGCGAAGCGTATTTTTTTAGGGGTTGGGCTTATTTTCAATTGGTACAATTGTATGGAGCTGTTCCTATCCGTCTCAAATCTTTATCCTTAGATCCTACAGCAAATATTGCTAGATCTTCGGTTGTAGATGTTTATAAGCAAATAATTGCTGATTTTAAAAGTGCCGAAACCAACTTATTGCCTGTTACTAATCCTAAAGCAGGTGAGCCAGGAAGGGTAACTAGAAGTGTTGCGAAAGGGTATTTAGCAAAAGCATACATGACCATGGCTTCAGGAGCGGCAACCGGAAATGTAAGTGTAAGGGGAGGTGCAGACAATGGCATGTATACTTATACTAAATCCGTTGTAGCTGGACTAGAAAATATCTCTTCAAAAGATTATTACACATTGGCTAGAGAAAAAGCGCTCGAGGTAATTGCAAGTAATGAGTACGCTCTTTTTAACAATTGGCCAGATTTGTGGACTAAGGCTAATAGAAATAAAACAGAGCATATGTGGCAATTGCAAGCATTGGGTGGAAGTGCTTTTGTAAATGAATTGCACAATTATATGTCTTCGTTTTCTACATTTGGCAGAGGTGCTATGTGGTTTACCAATAATCATTA
>CANGTR010000070.1 GCA_947456855.1 Sphingobacteriia bacterium
AACACTTAAAAGTACGCGTTCTCTAAATCATAAAAAAGTTTAAATCAATCATTTATAACCGCGTTTTTTGGAGTATTTGAACTTTTGATACTTAAAATTACGCGCCATTCTACTTAGAAATATGAGGAAGTTTACCATTTCAGTTTATCCAGAGGACTTTCTACTTTTTCAATTGCCAATTTACTTACATGGGTATACAACATTGTGGTTCTGATACTGTTATGTCCTAGAAGAGCTTGTATGATTCTAATGTCTGTTCCTGCTTCCATCAAATGGGTTGCATAACTATGCCTAAGCATATGAACGCTACCCGTTTTATTCGTTACTTTTTGTTTAGCTAATTGCATCACCTCTTGAACCGATCGAGTACTATACGCTCCGCCAAATTGACCCTCAAATAAATATTCCTTTGGAGTATATAAAAGAAAATAAGATCTTAATGATTCAAGTAATATTTTAGAAAGTGGTACCATACGGTCCTTTTTGCCTTTTGCCCCTTGAATATGTATCATCATTCGCTTACTATCTATATTTTTTAGTTTTAACCCTACAATTTCACTCACTCTTAGTCCCGCAGAATAGCCAGTCATTATCATTGTTCGATGTTTAATATTTTCGATGTTTTTAATTAAATCCATCACCTCCTCCGCTAATATTGCTGGTAACTTAAATGGCTTCTTTGGCCTTGGTAAATCATAAAACTCCTTATCCCTTCCCATCACTTTCTCAAAATAAAACTTAATGGCATTTACGGCTGTATGTACTTTAGTTTCACTGCAACCATGGTGCTGCAATAACCATAATAAATATGATTGGATATGATCTTTACTTAAATGATTCACTGATCTCTCTTTAAGTAAGCGCAACAATAAATTAAGCTCGTATAAATAGTTTCTTATAGTGTTTTTGCTGTATCCTTTCGCAATCAACTTATTGCGCATAGCCTCAAAGGCTAGTAAGTTTTCTTTACATAACGGAAATTCGATTAACTGCTTAGCAGTTATAGGTTTGATTGAATGTTGCTGATCTAAAATTTTTACTTTACGTTGTTCTAAATATGCTCTCAGTTGGCTTCTGTCAATTGTAAATAGATGCTCAATCTGTTTTTTAAAAGTAGTATAAGCGGCTCTTGTGCAAGGTATATACCAATACTATACCACTTAATTCCTGCAATTTTTTTAACAGCAATATGATAAGTTGATGTATCTGGCCCATGCAAACCAATACACTCTTGACCTTTATAAAAAAATGGTTTTAATTCAATAACAATCATTCAACTAAAGTTCTATCGTTTAAAGTAAATGCAGCTGCGTACTTTCCGCAAAAAATGACCCGGTTTTAACGCATGAATTTTATATTTTTCTGTATATTCAAGGTTCATAATTGCCATTCATGAAAAAAGAAAATGCTTCTCGTCGTTCCTTCCTCCGTAACGCAGGTATTGCTGCAGCAGGCTTTTACATTGTTCCTCGCCATGTATTAGGCAGGGGATTTACAGCACCAAGTGATAAATTACAAGTGGCTGGTATTGGAGCGGGCGGTAAAGGAGAAAGTGATTTGTGGAATTTTTTTCAAAGTGGCAAAGCGGATATAGCTTTTTTATGTGATGTAGATGATCGTCAAACTGCAAAAAGCAGAAGCAGGTATCCCAATGCCAAAGTCTACAAAGACTATCGTGAAATGCTCGATAAAGAGCATAAAAAAATAGATGCCGTATCTGTATCAACTCCCGATCACATGCATGCTCCTCAAGCATTGGCTGCGATGCAACTAAAAAAACATGTGTATGTACAAAAGCCATTAAGCCATGATATTTATGAGGCAAGAATTATGACCGAAGCTGCACATAAATACAAAGTGGTAACACAGATGGGCAATCAAGGTGCATCTGGAGACGGCGTTCGTCAATTAATTGATTGGTACAATGCTGGTACCATTGGAGATGTTCATACGATTTATTGTTATACTGATCGTCCGGTATGGCCTCAAGGAATTGGATGGCCCATCGCAACAGGCCCCATACCTGCTGGATTGGATTGGAATTTATGGTTAGGAACAGCGCCTTACAAAGATTATGTAGAAGACTTGCTTCCATTCAACTGGCGTGGTTGGTGGGATTATGGTACTGGTGCATTGGGAGATATGGCCTGCCATATCATGGCACCTGCATTTGCTGTTTTAGGATTGGGTTATCCTGTTTCTGCTGAGTGCAGTGTTGCAACCAGATACCTTCAACCATGGACTAGGGCTTATTATCCAGAAAGTTGCCCAACAGCATCTCATATTATTTTAACTTTCAAAGGACAAAATGGTAAACCTGATGTAAAATTACATTGGATGGATGGGGGCATTCGCCCAGATCGTCCGGAAGAATTAGAGCCCAACGAATTAATGGGTGATGGCGGAAACGGCACTATCTTTTTAGGAACAAAAGGAAAAATGATTTGTGGTACATATGGAGCATTGCCTAATTTATTACCAACCAGTAAGAGCAAACAAACCATCGTACCTCAAACAATTGCAAGGGTTCCCAATGGAGACAATGGACACTATGCAGCTTGGGTAGAAGCGGCCATTGCAGGTTATGGTTCTGATAAGGCAAAACTCTTAAGTTCTAATTTTGATATTGCAGGTCCATTAACCGAATCTGTTTTGATGGGCAACCTAGCTATTCGCAGCAACGATTTCCAAAAGAAAAGCTCAAGCGGAAATACAACATATCCTGGAAGAAACATCAAATTATTATGGGATGGGCCAAATATGAAGATTACCAATTTTGATGAAGCCAATCAATTTATAAAAAGGACATATCGTTCGTTTTAAAATTAATTATTCTAAATAGTGATAATCTGGTAATTCCTTTAACAGTTTGTTGCTCTTGATGGCTTATTATTTGATGTTATCAGTAAAAAAATGATGCGCCAAGTTACTGTATTCATTATTATTTCTGCCCACATACTGCTCTTTGTGTCATGTGCACAAGGAATATATAAATTAGCAGGTGGGAAGTCTCCGCGTGTAGAAAATGCATATACAATTCAAGCATATTTGAATGAAAAAGATTCATTGCCAGCTTTACATACTTATATACATGAAACACCTTTAGATTCAGCTACTTTACTCAACTTTAATACTACATGGTCAAACAAGTTTTTCGACCCCAACGGCAATGCATTGATTCCTAAAAGTGAAAATAATGGAGCTCCCTTCTTTGTACATAGAGTAAACAACAAAGAGTCCGTGCTGGCTTATTATGAGAAAATAATAGATACATCAAAAAGTTTGGCCAAAGTGTTAACGCCACTGAGAACCTTAGATAGAAAAAAAATAACTGAAGAAAATTATACTGGTAAGTATGTAGTGATTATTCCATGGATGAAATACGCTTTATATAAAGATATGCGCGAAGAAGTGTTGGAAACAGAGCGCATCATTCGTGAAAAAAATCTACCAATTCAACTCATTACAATGAATACCGATTTTCAAGAGAGTTGGGGATTGCCACTTGGTAAAAAAGTAAATGGCAAATACGTCTGGAATAAATCGGAAAGGTCTGTAGAAGCAACCTATAATATTGTTCCATTGTTAAAAACAAGTAATTAGTTCGCAAAAATTAAATGCTAACTGCTTTCATATAAATTGCATCGGCAGCAGCTGAATCCATAGGATTACTTCCAGTAAATGCTTCTTGCTCTACTATATAATATTGCATGCCTTGTTTTTTAGCTGTAGCCAATATCGATTTAAAATCGATCGTCCCTTTTCCTAATTGACAAGATTCAATATCCGTAGCAGTTTTTATTTGGTCTTTTACATGACATAATTTAAATCGGTTGGGATATTTTTTTAACCATGCTTGAGGGTCTTCATTTGCAGCAACAACCCAATAAATATCCATTTGAAAATCTACCAACGAAGCATCAGTACCTTCCATCATTACTGTTTGAGGAATTTGTCCATCAATGATTTTGAAGGAGTAATCATGATTGTGGTAGGCAAATCGTACCCCATTCTTTTTGCAGATTTCACCACACTTATTAAACTCATCATTAAATGCTTTGAAATTGTCGATTGATTTTTGTGGCCCCTTATAAGCACAGATTAAATACTTCACTCCTATTTCTGCAGCCTCAGCAGCTTTGCGTTCAAAGTCTATGGTATTATTGCAATGAGATGAAATTAAATTCATTCCTAAATCGTCCATATATTTTTTAAAATCGGTGTTTTTCATTCCCCAAAACATTCCACTAGGGCCTTCAAAACTTTCAATCTGTTTATATCCGTAACCAGCTAGTTTGGCCAATGTGCCTTTTGCATCAGCTCCCATTTCTGATTTCACCGTCCACAATTGTATGCCAAAAGCAGACAGTTTTTTATAGGCTGCAAAATTGTCCAGTAAATTACTTTTACCAGTGAAAGGCAATGTTAAACCCGCTGTTGCTAAACCAAATGTTTTTAAAAAATCTCTTCTTTGCAATGACATATTTTTCTTTTTTAAACAACTATTAACTCATCATTTTTCTTTCATCTCTTATCTTTCATCTCTTATCTTTTATCTTTTATCTTTTATCTCTTATCTTTCATCTCTTATCTCCTATCTCCTATCTCCTAAGTAGCCCATGCTTTATCTCCTTTCTTATAATCTACACAACCTTCATACTTACCTGGCACAGCTACATAACGCAATGCTTTGGTAGCGCCTACTTCAGAAGTAAAGAAACCCCATAAAGTAAGTTCTTTCATCAGCCTAAAATAATGTGGTAGCTCTTCTGTTTTCTTTTTTGCTTGAAATGCTTTTTGTTCTGCATCTAACACTACCAATAATTGATGGCGCTCTTCTGCTGAGGCTTCCATAAAAGATTTTCCAATTTTTGCTTTGGCGTCTTTATATTTCAAAGCAGCCATTCCTTCCATAAATATTTTTGCTTCAGCTGGCTTATAACAATCTTTTACTATCACTGCCATAAAATCGCCTACTCTGGCTTCTTTAGCACCAGGTGTATCGGTTTTAGGCAAAATGGTTTCAGCCACTTCATTTAAAAAAGCAATGTCTTCTGGCGTAAAAGCTACTGCATCGCTTGTTGCATTTTTACATCCCGATAAAAAAGCTTCTGCACCTATCAAAGTGCCGCCCAACAATACGGCTACGCTGGATAATGCTTCTCTTCTATTCATAATTTTATTTTTAAACTGGCTTAATTAAATAATTCAAACAACTACTATAGAGTTATAAATTTCCTTTCTTCAATTCACTCACTGCATAATCTGCTGCTCTTGCAGTAAATGCCATATAAGTTAAAGATGGATTTACACATGCAGCAGAAGTCATGAAAGATCCATCCGTTACAAATACATTCGGTGCATCCCAAATTTGATTGTGCTTATTCACTACAGATGTTTTAGGATCAGCGCCCATTCTAGCGGTTCCCATTTCATGTATACCTCTTCCTAGTACACCATTCGCATCATATCCTTTTACATCTTTTGCACCAGCATTGGTAAGCATTTCAATGGCATCGGCCTGCATGTCTTTGCGCATTTTTAATTCATTCTCTTTCAACTCTGCATCAATCTTCAACACATTCAAACCCCATTTATCTTTTACAGTTTTATCGAGTGTAACAAAATTGGCATGATCGGGTAATACTTCACCAAAACCCATAATACCCATTCTCCAGCCGCCTGGTTCGGTTAATGCGTCTTTAAAATCTCCGCCAATGCTCATTTCTGCAATTTGTCTTCCCCATCCTTCTCTGCTGGCAGATCCTTGATAACCAAATCCTCTTTTATAGTCTCGCTTATCTCCGTTTACATTTTGATAACGAGGTATATAAATACCATTGGCTCTTCTTCCAAAATAATATTTGTCTTCATAGCCATCAATTTTTCCATTCGCCCCAGCTCCTAAATGATGGTCCATAATATTATGTCCTAACTCTCCGCTACTACTGCCCAATCCTCCTTCCCAAACATCAGTTGCTGAGTTCATTAATATCCATGCAGAATTCAAAGAAGAAGCATTGAGGAAAATAATTTTCGCATTGTATACATAGGTTTTGTTGGTTTCAGCATCCAACACTTCAACACCTGTTGCCTTTTTCTTGTCTTTATCGTATAAGATTTTAGTAACAATACTCCAAGGACGCAATGTAAGATTACCCGTTTTCATAGCAGCAGGTAAAGTAGAAGACTGTGTGCTGAAATAGGCACCAAATGGGCATCCTAGCCAACATTTATTTCTAAACTGACAATTGCTACGGCCTTCTAATGGTTGAGTAATATTGGCTGTACGGCCAATGATCATGGCACGTTGTCCTTTATAAAAATCTTTGATTCTTTTGGCAACATCTTTTTCTACACAGTTCATATCCATCGGAGGCATGAATTGTCCGTCAGGCAAAACAGGAATACCATCTCTATTTCCACTGATCCCTGCAAATTTTTCTACATAATCATACCATGGTGCAATGTCTTTATAACGAACAGGCCAGTCTACAGCAACACCATCTTTGGCATTTGCTTCAAAATCCAAATCACTCCAGCGATAAGATTGACGACCCCATAATAAGGAGCGTCCGCCAACATGATAACCCCTGAACCAATCGTATCTTTTTACTTCGGTATACGGGTTTTCTTTTTCGTTGGCCCACATATCGAAAGTAGATTCATTCAATGGATAATCGCGATCACGAACAGGATTATTGGCAATCATTTCCTGTGTTTTTCTATCATGGTGTGGATAGTCCCAAGCTTCTTTATTGGCATTCACATAATCTTTTACGTGCTCAATATTTCTACCTCTTTCGAGCATCAATACTTTCAAACCCTTCTCGGTTAACTCTTTAGCAGCCCATCCGCCGCTGATTCCAGAGCCAATTACGATCGCATCAAAATGTTGTTCCGCCATAGTATTAATTTAATTCTTTTAAAAATTCTTCTCTGTATCTTATATCTCTTAACTCTTATCTTTTATCTTATATCTTTTATCTCTTATCTTCTATCTCTTATCTTCTATCTCTTATCTTATATCTCTTACCTTTTATCTCTTATCTTTTATCTCTTTTAGATATCGCATATATCGATGGCTTTTTTCAATGAAGCCAATTTATCTTTTGCAACCGGAATAAACTCCTGGGCCACATATCCTTTGTATCCTGAAGCTACAATCGCTTTCATGATGGCCGGATAAAACAATTCCTGACTATCATCAATTTCATGCCTACCTGGTACGCCTGCAGTATGGTAATGACCAATGAATTCATGATTGTTGGTAAGGGTTCTTATAACATCGCCTTCATTAATTTGCATATGATAGATATCGTACAATAATTTAAAATTAGGTGAGCCAATACGCTTACAAAGCTCAACGCCCCAAGCAGTATTATCACACATATAATCTTTATGGTCTACCTTACTATTAAAAAGCTCCATTTGAATAATTACACCTTTTTTTTCTGCCAATGCCATTATTTGCTTTAATCCTGCAGCAGCATTTTTCAATCCAGTTTCATCATCCATTCCGTTTTTATTGCCAGAAAAACAAATCAGGTTTTTATAGCCTGCAGCCGCAACCAATTCAATATGTTCGGTATAATTTTTTATTAAGGTAGAATGATATTGTGGATCATTCCAACCCTTTACCAGACTGATTTCTGCTCCATTACACATACTCGAAAACATGCCTTGTTGTTTGAGTATTGGCCACTCTTTAGGACCAATTAAATCAATGCCTGTGATTCCCATTTTTTTGGCTTCAATACAAAGTTGCTCTAGCGTTAAATCGCTAAAACACCACCTGCAAACTGCATGATTAATATTGCCTTTTAATTGCATACTTGGATTTTCTTCGTTTAAATTAAAAGCGTACGTTCTTGCAAAGCTTTGCGTAAATGGTGTAATTGATAGTACTGCCGTTCCAGCAAGTATATTTTTAATAGCAGAGCGTCTATTTTCTTTCTTCATCAAATGGTAAATAATAGACTAAATATAATTATTGTTATTAAAAAAACTTCATTTAAATAATTGGCATAACTAATCATTGAATTATTTACTTTTATTCACTTCAAACATCAAGCAGTAAATATTTATTATGGCTAGAAAATTAAGAATGGGAATGGTAGGGGGAGGTAAAAATGCTTTCATTGGTGCCATTCATCGTTTGGCTGCAAATATGGACGGCCAAATTGAATTAGTCTGTGGGGCCTTAAGTATTAACCCAATTAATGCTCAAGAATCAGGTGAATTATTGTTTCTTCCAAAAGATAGAATCTACTTGAATTTTGAAGAGATGATCATCAAGGAGGCCGCTTTACCATCCAATCAAAAAATGGACTTTGTAACCATTGTAACGCCCAATTTTGCCCATTTTGCGCCTGCAATGATGGCTTTAGATAATGGATTTCATGTTGTAATAGAAAAGCCTATGACTTTCACTTTGGAGGAGGCATTACAATTAAAAGCCAAAGTAGATGCCACAGGATTAATGTTATGTTTAACACATACTTATTCAGGCTATCCAATGGTAAAACAAGCAAAAGCCATGGTGGCTGATGGAGTATTTGGGAAAGTCAGAAAAATATGGGTGGAATATCCGCAAGGATGGCTCAGTAAATTAAGTGAGCTCGAAGGAAATGCACAAGCCGCCTGGAGAACCGACCCTTCTAAATCAGGTAAAAGTGGATGCATGGGAGATATTGGAACGCATGCTGCACATTTAGCAGAGTATATCAGCGGTGCAAAAATTTGCAAGCTATGTGCCGATTTAAATACAGTAGTAGAGGGCAGAGCATTAGATGATGATGGTGCCGTTTTATTGCATTTTGATAATGGAGCTACTGGTGTTTTAATGGCATCACAAGTGGCTACAGGTGAGGAAAACGCTTTAAAAATAAGGGTATACGGCGAAAAAGGTGGGATTGAATGGGCGCAGATGGAACCCAATACTTTAATCGTGAAATGGCTTGATGCACCCACTCAAATATTGAGAGCAGGATCTAATTACACCGATCGATTATCAAGTTATGCAACATCCAATTGCAGAACACCAGGCGGACATCCCGAAGGATATGTAGAGGCATTTGCCAATATTTATAAAAATTTTGCGGCTACATTAATGGCTAAATTGGATGGAACCGTTCCAAGTAAAGAAGCCTTGGATTTTCCTACAGTGGAAGATGGTATTCGTGGAATGGCATTTATTGATAATGTAGTAGCATCCGCAAATTCGAATGAGAAATGGACCATTTACAAAATCAATAACTCATAAAGCTAGAAATGTATCTTATATCTCTTAATTCTTAATTCTTATTAAATGACAACAATAAAAGGACCCGGCATTTTTTTAGCGCAATTTATGGGTGATACTGCCCCATTTAATAGCTTGGAATCCATTTGCAAATGGGCAGCATCATTGGGTTTTGTTGGAGTACAAATTCCATCATGGGATGCTAGATGCATTGATTTGCAGAAAGCTGCTGAAAGTAAAACTTATGCCGATGAAATACGAGGCATCGTGGAAGCAAGTGGTTTACAAATCACCGAATTATCTACTCATTTACAGGGGCAATTAGTTGCAGTAAATCCTGCATACGATGATTTATTTAATGGTTTTGCTCCTGAAGCAGTTCGAGGAAATGCATCAGCCAGAACAGCATGGGCGGTACAACAATTAAAATATGCAGCAAAAGCATCGGCCAATCTAGGGCTTAATGCACATGCTACTTTTAGTGGTGCATTGCTATGGCAAACAGTCTATCCTTGGCCACAACGTCCGGCAGGATTAGTAGAAACTGGTTTTACAGAATTGGCCAAAAGATGGTTGCCCATTTTAGATGAATTTGACAAGCAAGGCATAGATCTTTGTTATGAAATACATCCTGGTGAAGATTTGCATGATGGCATTTCATATGAACTGTTTTTAGAAAAAGTAAACAATCATAAACGTGCATGCTTATTGTACGATCCCTCTCATTTTGTATTACAATGCCTTGATTATAAAATTTTTATAGATCATTACCATGAACGCATTAAAATGTTTCATGTAAAAGATGCTGAATTTAATCCAACAGGTAAACAGGGGGTGTATGGTGGTTATCAATCTTGGATAAATAGAGCCGGTAGGTTTCGTTCATTAGGAGATGGTCAAGTAGATTTTAAAACCATCTTTAGTAAGTTGGCGCAATACGATTATACAGGCTGGGCTGTAATGGAATGGGAATGTGCCATCAAACACCCTGAAACAGGCGCTGCAGAAGGAGCTCCATTTATTAAAAATCATATTATCCGCGTAACTGATAAGGCATTTGATGATTTTGCAGCTACAGGCGCTAATGATGAATTGAATAAAAAGATTTTAGGCTTTTAGAGAGATAGGAGTTAAGAGATAGGAGATATAAGATAAGAGATAAGAGATATAAGATAAGAGATAAGAGATAAGAGATAGAAGATAAGAGATAGAAGATAAGAGATACAATATTGGAATGAAGAAACATAAGACAAGAGATAAGCTTAATAAGAGATAAGTTAAGTGTTAAATTTTAAAACAATCATATAAAAGCGTAATTTTAAAACATTAAAATAATTCAAATTGAAAAAGTTTTTTACACTAATTGTATTTGCTGCTGCTATTGCAGCTTGTAGTGGCGGAGAAAAAAAGGAAACAGTAAAAAATGAGCCTGCATTAGGTTCAGCTGCTCCAACCAAGGATGATTTAGGAAGCAATCCTGATTATCAAAAAGGCTTGGAATTGATTGGCAAATCCGATTGCTTAACCTGTCATAAAGTAAAAGATAAATTAATCGGTCCTGCGTACGCGGAAGTAGCTGAAAAATATGAAAACACTGAAGAGAACATAAAAATGCTTGCAGGAAAAATAATCAACGGTGGAAAAGGCGTTTGGGGAGAAGTTCCGATGACACCTCATCCGAACATAACAGAAGCAGATGCAGAGCAAATGGTTAAATATATTTTTCTACTAAAAAAATAATACTCAATTATAAAAGAATTATACATGTATCCATTTCTAATTGGCGCAATAGCAATTTTGAATACTTTTTTTGGAACATCTATTCCTGATAAACAAAAACCGAATGAATGGATTTCCTTATTCAATGGAAAAAACACCAAGGGTTGGCACAGCTATGGTAAAACATCGGTAGGGTCTGCCTGGAAAGTAGAAGATGGCGCCTTGTTTTTAGATGCAGATGCGAGAAAAACAATCGGAGCCGAAGGAGGTGATATTGTATCAGATGCTAGCTTTTCTAATTTCCATTTAAAGTTAGAATGGAAGATTTCCAAAAATGGAAATAGTGGAATTATTTTCTGGGTACAAGATGATACTACTAAGTATAAACAAGTTTGGTTTACTGGGCCGGAAATGCAAGTGCTCGATAATGATGGCCATCCCGACGGAAAAATAAAAAAACACCGTGCAGGTAATCTATACGATTTAGTTGAAGGAAAAGAAGGCGCCGTAAATAAAGTAGGCGAATGGAACTTGGTTGATATCATCAGCTACAATGGCAAACTCGATTTTTATTTAAACGGAATCAATGTGGTTTCTACTAGTTATGGAGATGCGGATTGGAAAAAATTAGTTGCTGGAAGTAAGTTTAAAGACAAACCCGATTTTGGAAAAACATTCAGCGGTCATATTGCATTACAAGATCATGGCGATAAAGTGTGGTACAGAAATATCATGATCAAAAAATTATAACCATGCAATTATTGAATGATGATTATTACATGCAACAGGCATTGAAAGAAGCCCAACACGCTTACGATTCAGATGAAGTTCCTGTTGGTGCAGTAGTTGTGATGAACAATAAAATAATTGCCAAAGCACATAATCAAGTAGAATTATTAAACGATTCAACTGCGCATGCCGAAATACTTGCCTTAACCACTGCTTATAGTTCGCTTGGCACTAAATACCTTCCCGAAGCAACTCTCTACGTTACACTCGAACCATGTATCATGTGTTGTGGTGCCATTTACTGGGGAAAGATTGGCAGAATTGTTTTTGGTGCTTCCGACGAAAAAAATGGATACCGTAGATTAACACAAGATCAATGGCCTTTTCATCCAAAAGCGGAATTGGTAAGTGGAGTGCTCGAAAATGAATGCGCTTTTTTAATGAAATCATTTTTTAGATCGAAGCGATAAAAATAGTTTCAAACAAATACATCGTTCGCTGCTGAGAATTACATGATTTTTCGAATTCTTTGCAAATAAGAATAGTTTCAAACAAATACATCGTTCGCTGCTGAGAAATGTATGTCCTAAATTTTCAGCTTACTAAAGTATGTATTTCTCAAAGGCTCACTCTTGTATTTGTTTGAACCTTTTACTTGCGATTTCGATTTCCGAAACAAATCATTCTCTTAACAACAAGTTTATCTATTGATCCTTAAATTTGCAGTACCTTAGTAACAAACCAATCACTTAATAACCAATAACTCAATTATGTCATTCACACTCGCCCCATTGCCTTATGCGCACGAAGCATTAGAACCACATATCGATACTTTAACCATGCAAATTCACCATGGTAAGCACCATCAAGCTTATGTAGACAACTTAAACAAAGCTGTTGCTGGTACTCCTAATGAAGGAAAGTCTTTAGAAGAACTAGTAAAAGTTGCAGGAACAATTAGCCCCGCAGTGCGTAATAACGGTGGTGGGCATTGGAACCATACATTCTTCTGGGAAAGTTTGGCTCCAAATGCTGGCGGAACACCTACCGGTGCTTTGGCTGATGCAATCACTGCAGCTTTTGGTTCGTTTGATGCATTCAAAGAAAAATTTGCAGCTGCTGGCATGACTCGTTTCGGTAGCGGCTGGGCTTGGTTGATTGTAAAAGATGGTAAGCTAGAGGTTTCCTCTACTCCTAATCAAGACAATCCTTTAATGGATGTTGCCGAAGTTAAGGGTACACCCATTTTAGGGGCGGATGTTTGGGAACATGCCTATTATTTGAAATACCAAAACAGAAGAGCCGATTATTTGGCTGCTTTTTGGAATCTGGTTAATTGGAACAAAGCGGCAGAACGTTTTAGCGCAGCTAAATAAACTCCAATTTATATTGTATTTTTATCCCGCAGTAAATATTTGCTGCGGGATCTTTTATTTATAATAACCATGAAAAGTTTAATTGCCTCAATTTGTATTGCCATTTTATTAACTGCTTGTTCAAGTGATCAAAAAACAGTGATCGTTATGAGTAAAGGAGCAGCAGATATTGATTTAAATGCGGGAACCATTAAATCGAAAGACGGCGCAGGACATGAAGAGAAAAAGTTAGACATGAATAGTAAGCAAGTTAGTTTTAAACTGAGTACACCTGCAGGAGAAGCTACTGTTGAAATGCTCGACAATGGTTTATATATTATCAATGTAAAGAACGATACCATCATAGGTTCTTACCAAAAATATACGAGTGCTAAATTGCCACAAAATGTAATTACGCAAGAATCTTTAAAACAAAAAATAGATTCATTGAATTTATTATTGGAAGGGAAAAATGTTTCTGAAGCCAATCGCAATTATTTTATTCTTCCTAATCAAGCAACCAAAATATCTGCTAACCCTTTAGCCGAAGTAGTTGGTCCTTATCATCAAATGCGTTCCGCAGAAATGATTGATGGAAAAGAACCTGAGATTTATCGCTTTTACAGCATTAAAGAAATCAGAGAAATGATTACCAAATTGCAAGCACTTACTGTAGCACCGAAGCAATAATACATTTTTA
>CANGTR010000071.1 GCA_947456855.1 Sphingobacteriia bacterium
GAAACATATTGATGCTGGCTCATTAATGAATACACCGCCTGTTTTTGCTATTTATGTAAGTATGTTAACCTTGCGTTGGATTATTGAAAATGGCGGATTGGTAGAAATGGGGAAACGCAGTTTGCAGAAATCAAACTTGCTTTATAACACCATCGATGCCTTGCCTATTTTTAATGCACCTGTTGTTGAAGAAGATAGAAGTGAAATGAATGCCATATTTTTTCTAAATGACTCCAGATTAGAAGAGTCTTTTCTGAATTTGTGTAAACAAGAAGGAATGATTGGCGTAAAAGGATACAGGACCATCGGGGGAGTTAGGGTAAGTATGTACAATGCATTGCCTCTTGAAAGTGTTCAAATATTTTGCGATTTAATGCATTCCTTCGCGCAAAAGCATGGCTAGTAAGGGTTTGAAGCAGATGATTTCTTTTATTGATTAATTCCGATATTTGCAGCATGGCAAAAATCCAACCCTTTAAAGCATTAAGGCCGCAGCCTCAGTTGGCAAAGCAAGTTGCTAGTTTACCTTACGATGTATTGAGCAGTGCAGAAGCAAAAATAGAAGCGCAAGGAAATACCCATACGTTCTTACACATCACAAAAAGTGAAATTGATCTCTCTGATAAAATTGATGTTCACGCTAAAGAAGTATATCTACAAGCAAAAGATAATTTAGATGCATTTATCAAAAGAGATGTATTGTTTCGCGAATCGAAAGACTGTTATTATATCTATCAATTGGTGATGAATGGAAGAAGCCAATCCGGATTGGTTTGTGTAAGTAGTGTAGATGATTATGAAAACAACATCATTAAAAAACACGAGTTTACTCGTCCGGAAAAAGAATTGGACAGAATTAATCATATCAAAATTTCTGGAGCACAAACAGGCAATGTTTTTTTAGCATATAGAAACAACAACAACATTGATGCTTTAATCGACAAATGGAAAGCCACTAAATCAGCTGCTTATGATTTTATTGCTGATGACGGTGTACAACACACCATTTGGATTGTTAGTGATTCGGAAATTGTAGCTGAAATCACACGTTTATTCGAGGAGGAAGTAGACTGTACTTATATTGCCGATGGCCATCACCGTGCTGCTTCTGCAGCAAAAGTACGGGCTGAGTTGGGTGCAAAAGCCACTGCAGCGGCAGATTATTTTTTAACTACGCTATTCCCATCCAATCAATTATACATCATGGATTATAACCGTGTGGTAAAAGATTTAAATGGGTTAAGTGCAGAAGCCTTTCTTGAAAAACTAAAGCTTGATTTTGAAGTTAGTTTGATTGGCAAACAATCTTATAGACCCGAATTGATGCATCATTTTGGTTTATACCTGGGCGGTCAATGGTATGCATTAATTGCCAAAGAAGGAACCTATTCCAATGACCCCATTGGCGTATTGGATGTAAGCATCTTGCAAGAAAAAATATTAGCCCCCATTTTGGGAATAATGGATCAACGTACCGATAAGCGTATCGATTTTGTTGGAGGAATCAGGGGCTTAAGTGCTTTGGAGCAAAGAGTAGATAGCGGTGACATGGCTGCTGCAATAAGTTTATATCCGGTAACGATTGATCAATTATTTGCCATTGCAGATAGCGGAAATGTAATGCCTCCTAAAAGCACTTGGTTTGAACCAAAATTGCGTGATGGACTTATTACCAATCTGATTACAGATTAATTTTTGTGCATGAAAAAGGGATTGATTGGCTTGCTATTGTGTTTTTTTGTGCTAGATATTTATGCTCAAACGCTTACTGTTAAACAGTTACAAGAAAATGCAACGCAATTGTTACAACAAGGCGATTATTCCAATGCAGTAACATTGTTACTCAAAGCCCGACAGCAGGCCCCATTCAATATGGAATTACTCACCAATTTATCTTTCGCTTATTTTTTACAAAGAGATTTTTCCAATGCCATAGAAACGGGCAAAATAGCCATTGAGTTAAATGATGCCGATCAAAAAGCATTTCAGGTATTGGGTTTGTCTTATAAGGCCATTGCGTCGTATAAAGAAGCCAATAAAATGTATAAAGCCGCATTAAAAAAATTTCCGAATGGGGGAGTAATTTATAATGAGTATGGAGAAAATTTAGCTTTGGAAAAAAATCTAAAAGAAGCTATTGTTCAATGGGAGAAGGGCATTCAGTTAGATCCTAATTATAGTGGCAACTATATTAATGCAGTTAAGTATTATATTGATCAACAAAATTGGTGGAGAATAATACTATATGGTGAAACCTATGTTAATCTTGATAGTTATTCTTCTAAAACAGTGGAAGTGAAAAATCATTTGTTAACAGCGTATAAAAATTTATTGCAACCAAGCACGTCACAACAATTACAAAAAGATCGCTCCTTTTCAAATTTTGAGAACGCAACATTAGCCACTTGGCAATCTATTTTGCAAAATCAGGGTGCCGATTTTACTATTGATGGTTTGAGTTTGAGTAAAAAAGCATTTCTTCTAAAATGGGATACTATCAATAAGTCTCAATATCCATTTCGTTTATTTGATCATTGGAAACAACTCGATAACGAAGGCATTTTAACAGCCTATCATCAGTGGATTTTTGGTGAAGTTATCAATACCAATGAATATTTAAAATGGCAGGTAGACCATGCCAAAGAATTTGTACTTTACCAACAGTTTCAGCAGAGTAGGGTGTTTAAAATTCCTACTCGACAATATTATTTTTAGTTGGTATAGCGATGAGTAATGCATTTCTTGTTTCCCCGGTTTATTAGGCTATTTATAGCTTTTAAGCATATTTCATAATGGCTATTTCGAAGGATTCTTTTTTATTTGTACTTATTTCACTAATTTGATTGCTCATACTTTATTGTTATGCATTATAGCCGTTTATTTGATTGCCTTGAGCACCAGTTGGCGCATTTTCCTAAAGAAGACATGCTTGTTGCCAAAGAGCAAGGTGTTTGGAAAAAATACAGTACCCAAGATGTTGCAGAAATTGTAAACCGATTTAGTGCTGGTTTATTGCAATTGGGGGTAAGTGGAAATGATTTTACACCAGAGGGAAGCGATAAAATTGCCATCATTAGCAATAATAGACCTGAATGGGTTTTTACCGATTTAGCTGTTCAGCAAATTGGAGCTATTTTGGTTCCTGTTTATCCTACAACGAATCCGCTTGAATTGCAATTCATTTTACATGATGCAACTGTCAAATATATTTTTGTTGCCAACGAAGAATTGTTATTGAAAGTAAATAGTATTTTGGAGAAAGTGCCTTCTATAAAAACTGTTTTTACTTTTGATGCAATAGAGGGAGCCACACATTGGAGTACCGTAACTGGTTTAGCTGATGAAACATTACTTAAACAAGTTAATGAAATCAAAAAATCTGTTCCAGATGAGCAGTTGGCTACTATTATTTATACATCAGGGACTACAGGAACTCCAAAGGGAGTAATGCTTACGCATAAAAATATTTGTTCTAATGTAAAATTTTCTAAAGAAAGTTTTCCTTTTAATGATGCCCCTGAGTCTAAGGTGTTGAGCTTTTTACCCCTGAACCATATTTTCGAAAAAACCTGTACATATATTTATCTTTTTAGTGGAATCAGTATTTATTATGCGGAAAATTTAGAAACTATTGGAGATAATTTAAAAGAAGTAAAGCCTGATGGATTTACTACAGTGCCACGTTTGTTAGAAAAAGTGTTTGAAAAAATCATGGCAAAGGGTGCTGAATTAACTGGCGTTAAAAGAAAATTATTTTTCTGGGCAGTTGAGTTAGCCGAAAAATACGACAATAGAATCAGCGGTGGTTTATGGTACAATATACAATTAGCCATTGCCAATAAACTCATTTTTTCTAAGTGGAGAGAGGCGCTTGGAGGAAATATTTCATACATTATAACTGGAGGTGCTGCTTGTCAGGTAAAATTGTTGAGAATTTTTAATGCTGCAGGTGTAAATGTATATGAAGGGTATGGTCCAACAGAAAATAGCCCAGTAATTTCTGTAAATCGTCAAGAAAAAGGGGGTACTAAATTTGGAACAGTTGGCCCTCCAGTTACAGGAGTTAATGTTAAATTAGCCGAAGATGGAGAAATATTGGTAAGTGGTCCATGTGTAATGAAGGGATATTATAAACGCCCAGATTTAACTGCAGAAACAATAGTAGATGGTTGGTTATTAACTGGCGATATAGGCGTTTGGGATGAAAATAAATTCTTAAAAATAACCGATCGAAAGAAGGAGTTGTTCAAAACTAGTGGGGGTAAATATGTAGCTCCTCAACCCATCGAAAACAAATTAAAAGAGAGTCCTTTTGTTGAACAAGTAATGATTGTTGGAGCCGAGAGGAAATTCGTAGGCGCATTGATAGTACCTTCATTTGCCACTTTAGCAGAATGGATGCGCGAAAAAGAAATCCCTTTCACTACCAATGAAGATGTGGTGAATCATCCAAAAGTATTAGAACTCTACCGTGGATTAGTGGAAAGCTTTAATACTTACTTTAATCATGTTGAGCAGGTGAAAAAATTTGAATTATTGCCAAGAGAATGGACCATTGAAACTGGAGAAATGACTCCTAAAATGAGTTTGAAAAGAAAAGTTGTAATGGAGAAATATAAAGATGCAATAGAAAGAATTTATACATAATGCGACACAGCTGTTAACAGTTTTAGTAGTAGACAACAACCCTAGATTGATTTTTGGTTAATCGTTCATTCTCTTTTTAGAAGCCAAAAACTTTTGTCTAATAATGCTTTGAACAGGCTTTTCTTGGATTTTACTTTCTAACCAGGAGATAATGTCTAAATACATGAAAGCCCTATTTTCTAAAGGGAGGTTTGAAATTGATCTTAATCGAATCAATAAATCTTCGAAAAGTGGTTTGACCTTTTTAGGTGAGCTACTAAATGCATTTCTAAGAAAACCAAAAATAGCTTCTTCGGCAGTACTTAAATTTTGCATTTTTGCCATGAACCGATAAACCGATTTTAATAAATATTGCAATAATTCATAGTTGCCTAATTCGTAATGAGCTATTAAATGCAATAATCGCGCATAGCATTGCAAATCCGTTCTAAGATCTACTCTCAGGTTGATGATTTTATTTAAGTAATCAATACTTTTTTCGCTATCACCACTTCCAAAATATAAGGAAGCAATCTTATAGTAAAACACCAAAATTCGATGCCTATCTAAATACAATTCATATTCTTTAAGTTTTGCTTCAATTTCAGGCACCAATAATCTTCCCTTCGTAAATGTGCCCTCCATAAAATGCTTATTCAGTTTGGCCGTATACAAATAGGTAAATGTTTGTATTAGGTTGTTTTGATTTTCTTGTACAATCGGCGTATTGATAAACTTTTCAAAAACCAGAATGGTTTCATTGAATTTTCTATAATTTCTTAGATCGAAATGGGCAGACAATAAATTGTGCATCCCTTTGATATAATGTGCTGTTTCAACTTCGATCATTTTTGGTTCTGCATGAAAAAGATCTACCCATTTTTGTGTATAACGGTAATAGGCTAAAAATTCTTGCGTTATAAATGCATACCAGCAATAACACTGATTAAGGTACAATCTTTCATAAAAACCTTTATAGTATTGTGCTTCATCGAATACTGGGTTCTTAAAATATTCGTCTAAGGCCTCTTTGTCTTTTTCGTTGCGTGCAATTCCATGTTTAATATACCAGGCATACAGTAAGAGGGCAATATTAGAAAGAGTACTTATGATTTCTAATCGATCATTCGTTTCATCTACTTCATTGCACAAAACATCCGCCCTGTCTTGCATGCTTCTGGTGATATGCAAGCCCTCAATTTTTTTCTCTAAAAACAGTACCTGTTGAATATAAGTTACCTGATTATTGGTTTTTGCCAATTCTTTTACTCTATCCAAAATTTTTAAACTCTGCAAATACAATCCCTTATTGTATAAGATCCTGGCAAAATCCAATTGCTCGTGTAATTGAAGATCAATATTGCTTTCTTGTTTTAATAATCTTAGGCTTGCTAATATCTCCTGGTATAAATGCCCCTTTAAATTGGATAATTGCTGTTTTTGAATGCTTGGATTTTTAACCAATAATACCTGCTCGTCATAATCCCTCATTTTATCGAGTGCATCAAATAACTGAATCACTTTAAGATTGCCAGAAGCAGAATTTCTGGTCATATACAACTTAAAATTGCGTTTTTCTGCCCTTTCTAAGGAATGAACCAATTGAAATAGGGCATCTGCACTCCGGTTGGGCATCGTAATTTATTTGTACAAAATATCAATACTGGTAAGGATTTCAGCCAATTTTTGGTTCCTTAAACAGTGTATTTTCGAATCAATATTGATCCAATTTCGAAGATAATACATTCTACATTCGAATATGACAGGCCGTACAGTTGTTATTTAAGGCAATCAATAACAACTTACACGAGCCTGTCTTTTTATCTATATCATTCAATTAAGGGTTATGGATCAACAGATATATATTTTCGATACCACGCTTCGCGATGGGGAACAAGTGCCAGGATGTAAACTCAATACAAAAGAAAAATTAGGATTGGCGCTTCAATTAGAAGCATTGGGGGTTGATATTATCGAAGCAGGATTTCCAATTTCAAGCCCTGGTGATTTTGAATCTGTTCAAGCAATATCTAAAGTAATCAAAAACGCCACTGTTTGTGGTTTAACAAGAGCTGTTCAAAAAGACATTGAAGTAGCAGCACAGGCATTGAAATATGCGGTTCGTCCAAGAATACACACAGGCATTGGCACTTCAGATTTTCATATCAAAGCAAAGTTCAATACTTCTCAAGAAGTTATTTTGGAAAGGGCTATTCAAGCTGTAAAATGGGCCAGGAATTTTACAGACGATGTAGAATTTTTTGCAGAAGATGCAGGAAGAACCGACAATGAATATTTAGCAAGAATTGTTGAAGGGGTTATTCATGCAGGAGCTACTGTAGTTAATATTCCAGATACAACAGGCTATTGTTTGCCTTATCAATATGGTGAAAAAATTGCTTATTTAATGAACAATGTACCCAATATTGATAAAGCCATACTTTCTTGTCATTGTCATAATGATCTAGGGCTTGCAACAGCCAATTCAATTAGTGGAGTAATAAATGGTGCAAGACAAATCGAATGTACCATCAATGGTTTGGGCGAGAGAGCTGGTAATACTTCATTAGAAGAAGTGGTAATGATCATTCAACAACATAAACACTTAGGGCTTTATACGAATATCAAAACCCAAATGCTTAACCCACTTAGCAGAGAAGTTTCGGATATTATGCGAATGCCTGTTCAGCCAAATAAGGCAATAGTTGGAGCAAACGCTTTCTCTCATTCATCAGGCATTCATCAAGATGGGTTTTTAAAAGATGCTCAAACATATGAAATCATCAATCCAGAACAAGTTGGTGCCGAAGGAAGTAAAATAGTTTTAACTGCCAGAAGTGGAAGAAGTGCTTTGGCATATCGTTTTCAGAAATTGGGATATGATTTTGATAGAAATGATATCGACCAATTGTACCAATCATTTTTAATTATTGCTGATAGCAAGAAGGAAGTGGTTGAAAGCGATTTGAGAATATTAGCAGAAGCATATGTGCCGGAAAAAGCAATTGCATAATCATTCAACATAATCAATGGGAAAAACACTTTTCGATAAAATTTGGGACAATCATGTTGTAGAGACCATTGACAATGGCCCATCCGTTTTATATATAGATCGTCATTTTATTCATGAAGTAACAAGCCCGCAAGCATTCAAAGGAATTGAAGAAAGAGGGGTTGAACTTTTTAGACCCAAGCAAACCATTGCTACTGCCGATCACAATGTTCCTACATTAAATCAGCACTTGCCTATCAAAGACGAGTTGTCTAGAATGCAAGTAGAGCAATTGATTAATAATTGCGCAAAGCATGGCGTTGAATTGTATGGATTGGGTCATCCATATCAAGGTATTGTTCATGTGATTGGGCCAGAGTTGGGAATTACGCAACCAGGCATGACCATTGTTTGTGGAGATAGCCATACATCTACACATGGTGCGTTTGGTGCTATTGCGTTTGGTATTGGTACAAGTGAAGTTGAAATGGTTTTTGCATCACAATCTGTTTTGCAAACAAAGCCCAAAACAATGCGAATCAATATTGAAGGTGCATTGCAAAAAGGAGTAGTTGCTAAAGATATTATTCTATACATCATAGCAAAAATTTCCGCAAGTGGAGCAACGGGATATTTTGTTGAGTATGCAGGTAGTACCATTCGCTCACTTTCTATGGAAGCTCGTATGACCATTTGCAATATGAGTATCGAAATGGGTGCAAGGGGTGGAATGATTGCTCCTGATGATACTTGTTTTGATTACATAAAAGGAAGGGCATTTGCTCCTAAAGGAGAAGCATGGAATGATGCTATCAACCAATGGACTCAATTGTATTCTGATGCTGATGCCATTTTTGATGCTGAAATTAATATCGATGCAAATGCAATCGAACCCATGATTACTTATGGAACAAATCCTGGATTGGGAATTGCTATAAATGGATTTATTCCTGTAGTTGAAACCATTGTAGATGAGGGAGAGCGAAATAATATCATAAAAGCCTTGAAATACATGGGTCTTGAATCTGGCGCTTCCTTATTAGGAATGCCTGTGCAACATATTTTCATCGGAAGTTGTACCAATTCTAGAATTGAAGATTTAAGAGAAGTTGCCGCACTGGTAAAAGGCAAAAAGAAAAACAGTGCTGTACAAGTAATGATTGTGCCAGGTTCGCAGCAAGTTGCCAAGCAAGTAAATGCGGAAGGATTAGATTTAATATTTGCAGAAGCTGGATTTCAAATAAGACAAGCTGGATGTAGTGCTTGCTTAGGAATGAATGAGGATAAAATTCCAAATGGAGAATATTGCATTAGTACTTCTAACAGAAATTTTGAAGGCCGTCAAGGTGCAGGAGCAAGAACTTTATTAGCAAGCCCTTTAACCGCTGCTGCTGCAGCAATAACTGGAGTAGTAACAGATATTAGAAGCTTGATTTAATGCTTCTCTATATAAATAGTAAAAGAGTGTTCTCGGATGCTTAGTTTAAAATATAATAATTAATAAGCGTGAAAGCCTTAAAAGAAATTAAAAGCCAATTTGTTCCATTACCAATGGAAAATATTGATACAGATCAAATTATTCCTGCCCGGTTTTTAAAATCAACCACCAGGGATGGGTTTGGAAAAAATTTATTTAGAGATTGGCGATACAACAATAATGATGAGACTAATCCAAAACCTGATTTTGCTTTAAATCAATCTCAGTATAAGGGCGAGATTTTGGTTGCTGGAAAAAACTTTGGATGCGGCTCATCCAGAGAGCATGCAGCATGGGCATTGCAGGACTATGGATTCAATGCAGTTGTTTCTAGTTTTTTTGCAGATATTTTTAAAAACAATGCATTGAATAATGGGGTATTGCCTGTTACCGTTTCGGATGCTTTTCTACAAGAAATATTTGAACAAAACAACACATGTTTACTTACCATAAATGTTGAAGCACAAACTATTAAGATTAATACAACTGGAAGCACTGCGCATTTCGACATCAATCTGTATAAAAAAACCTGTTTGCTAAATGGATTTGACGATATCGATTTTTTAATAAGTAGGAAGGAACTCATAGCTGAGTTTGAAAAAAAGAATTAATCAATATGGATAAGAAAATTGCAGTAATTAATGGCGATGGGGTAGGCCCGGAAGTAACAGCTCAATCTATAAAAGTATTAAATGCAATTGCAGCAAAATTTGGGCATCAATTTCTATTTGTTGATGCATTAATGGGTGCAGACGCTATTGATAAAACAGGTAATCCATTACCTGATGAAACAATTGCTATTTGTAAACAAAGTGATGCTATCTTATTTGGAGCAATCGGACATCCAAAATACGACAACGATCCTTCAGCAAAAGTTCGCCCAGAGCAAGGGCTTTTAAAATTGCGCAAAGAGTTGGAGTTATTTACCAATATCCGACCAATCAATATGTATGATTCTTTGGCTCATCTATCTCCATTGAAAACCAAACAACTCGAAGGAGTTGATTTTATTATATTTAGAGAACTCACGGGCGGCATTTATTTTGGTAAGCGATCTCTAAGTGAAGATCAAACCTATGCAACCGATGAATGTGCTTATCATACCTATGAAATTGAAAGAGTTGCTCATTTGGCATTTCAATATGCACAAACCAGAAGAAAAAAATTAACACTTATCGATAAAGCAAATGTGCTGGAAACTTCACGTTTATGGAGAAAAGTAGTACAGTCATTGGCAAGTAAATACCCCGACGTTTCTGTAGATTATATGTTTGTTGATAATGCGGCAATGCAAGTAATCATTAATCCTGCTCAATTTGATGTGGTATTAACAGAGAATATGTTTGGTGATATTATCAGTGATGAGGCCAGTGTATTAACAGGATCAATCGGGTTATTGCCTTCTGCTTCTGTTGGCAATGGAGCTGCTTTGTTTGAGCCTATTCATGGTTCTTATCCGCAAGCAACCGGAAAAGATATTGCTAACCCGGTGGGCTCTGTTTTGTCTGCTGCAATGATGTTGGATCATTTTGGATTAAATGAAGAAGCAAATTTGGTAAGAGAAGCAGTGAATTGGACATTAACGCACAGTTTTGTTTCAAAAGACATTGATCCAATAAATAGTTATGGAACATCAGCAATCGGTGATTTGATTGAAGACTATATAAAAAGAAATGGAAAGCAAGCTGCAACAAATAATTCGGCGTTGAATGCTTCTACAATTATCTAAACAAACAGTGGTATGTATTATAATAACGAAACAATTATTTTTCACAATGGTCATTTTGTGAAAGCGGCAGATGCAAAAATGGATTTGTATTCTCAGTCATTGCATTATGGGTACGCTGTTTTTGAAGGCATACGTTCTTACAGAACCGAATCAGGGGAAACAAAAATCTTTAAGCCAGTAGCGCATTTTGAAAGATTAAAAGTTTCAGCTGAATCCATCAATTTGCCCTATACCTATCATGCACAAGATTTAATTGAAGCAACCTATGAGGTTTTAAAACAAAATAATTTACAGGATGCTTATATACGCCCTGTAGTATATGCCCCTGCAAATATGAGTTTCGCACCAAATAGCGAATCCTTTTTATTTATAGAAGCTTGGGAAATGGCGCCATTTTTAGGTGATAAGCTTTTAAGAGTTATGACTTCCTCTTTTCAGAGACCCAATCCGAAAGCATTTAAGATTCATGCTAAAGCAGCTGGTCATTATGTAAATTCAATCATGGCTAGTCAAGAGGCCAAGGCAAAAGGATTTGATGAAGCTTTATTATTGGATATGCACGATCATTTAGCAGAAGGGCCGGGTGCTAATTTGTTTTTTGAAAAAGATGGCGAATTGCATACACCTGAATTGGGTCATATTCTTCCTGGACTTACCAGAGCTACTGTTTTTGAAATCTGTGAGCAATTGCATATTCCTGTAACAGAAGGAACATATACGATTGAGCAATTAAAAAATGCAGACAGCGCTTTTTTCTGTGGAACAGCAGCTGAAGTGATTGGCTGGGAGTCTATTGACGCAACAGATTTTCCTAAGCAATGGAAAGATAGTTTGGGAGCCAAAATTCAAAAAGCTTATACCGATTTGGTACATGAAAAAAATAATCAATAATGGAATTAAATAAATACAGTAAAACAATTACACAAGATCCTACCCAACCTGCAGCTCAAGCAATGTTGTATGGTATTGGATTAACAGAATCAGATCTTAAAAAAGCGCAGGTAGGCATTGTAAGTATGGGTTATGATGGAAATACCTGCAACATGCATTTAAATGATTTGGCTAAAGTAGTTAAGAAAGGTGTTTGGGAAAACGACTTAGTAGGTTTGATCTTTAATACAATTGGCGTAAGTGATGGAATTAGCAATGGAACTGATGGAATGCGCTATTCATTGGTCAGCAGAGATGTGATTGCTGATTCTATTGAAGCGGTTTGTGGAGCTCAATATTATGATGGGTTGATCGCATTGCCAGGTTGCGATAAGAATATGCCAGGCTCTTTAATAGCGATGGGTAGATTGAATCGCCCAGCAATTATGGTATATGGTGGATCAATTGCTGCGGGACATTATAAAGGGCAACATTTAAATATCGTGTCGGCATTTGAAGCATTGGGTCAAAAGTTGGCTGGCAATTTAAGTGAAGAAGATTTCAAAGGAATAGTGCAACACGCTTGCCCTGGAGCAGGTGCTTGTGGTGGAATGTATACAGCTAATACAATGGCTTCAGCAATTGAAGCTTTAGGAATGAGTTTGCCCTATTCATCTTCTAACCCTGCATTGAGTGATGATAAACAAAATGAATGTTTAGCTGCCGGAAAAGCCATTAAAGTTTTACTGGAGAAAAATATTTGTCCTAAAGACATCATGACTTTTAAAGCATTTGAAAATGCAATTACTATTGTTATGGTTTTGGGTGGAAGTACCAATGCAGTATTGCATTTAATTGCCATGGCAAAAAGCGTTGATGTAGAAATTACATTGGCCGATTTTCAGCGCATCAGCGATAAGGTTCCTGTACTCGCCGATTTCAAACCAAGCGGCACTTATTTGATGCAAGATCTTCATCAATACAGTGGTATTCCTGCAGTAATGAAATATTTATTGAGTAAAGGAATGTTGCATGGAGATTGCTTAACAGTTACAGGTAGAACCATTGCTGAAAATTTATCAGACATTCCTGATTTAGATTTTGATCAACAAAAAGTGATTGTTCCTATCGAACGTCCCATCAAATCAACGGGTCATTTACAAATCTTATTCGGCAATTTGGCAACTGGAGGAAGTGTTGCAAAGATCAGTGGAAAAGAAGGAGAATTATTTGAAGGTCCGGCCCGCGTTTTTGATGGAGAAAAAGCCTTGATAGAAGGAATTAATTCTGGATTGATAAAAGCAGGCGATGTTGTAGTAATTAGAAATGTGGGTCCTAAAGGTGCGCCTGGCATGCCTGAAATGCTGAAACCTACTTCTGCTATTATTGGAGCAGGGTTGGGCAAATCGGTTGCATTAATAACCGATGGAAGATTCAGTGGAGGTACGCATGGATTTGTTGTAGGACATATAACGCCTGAAGCAGTAAGTGGTGGCTTAATAGGATTGGTAGAAAACGATGATATCATAGAACTAAATGTTGCCACAAAAAAAATGACATTAAAAGTTGCTGATGATATAATTGCAGCAAGAAAAGCAAAATGGGTAAAACCAGCACCAAATGCAACAAAGGGTTTATTGTTTAAATATGC
>CANGTR010000072.1 GCA_947456855.1 Sphingobacteriia bacterium
AAACGAATACTCGCTTTGGTACCCGGTAAATTTTGTGCAACAATTTGCCGCATGGTATTGCGTGCATTGTTTTTTTGTGTTTCGGTTAAAAAACGCAGATCACCAATCACCACCGTTTTCGGAGAAATGATATTGGTTTTTCCAGAAGCAGTTCCTTGCTGTGCTTCTGTATCAACATTTACTTCTGCTGCCCCAATAAACAAACCAGGATTAAAAGAAAGATTTTCTTCTTTACCCAATGTTTCTCTAAATGTATTGATGATTCTTGTTGCTTCATAAATAGCACCATAGTTAGATCCGTTGAATACACCGGCAGAGTGTGCTTGCTTGCCTTCAACTTCTAAGGTCCAACCACTAGCTCCCCTTCTTCCAGTTGCCACTGTTTTTAAATTGCCCCCTTCAAAAGCCAAAGCCACCTCATGTAATTTAGCTCTAGCAATAAAATCGGCCCTACTCACTTCGCGCGGATCGCCTGCATTTTCTTCGTCGCTGGTCATATAAATAGTAATACTTGCATCGTCTAATAGTTTTAATTGATGCATGGCTTTCATGGCAGCAATCATTATTACATCACCACCTTTCATATCATTGATGCCTTGCCCGGTAATGGTACTATCATTTAATACAGTAAAAGGATTAGCAGGCATATCGGGTTCAAATACAGTATCTAAATGACCGATCAAAAATATTTTCTTACCGGATTTTCCTTTCCGATATGCTACTAAATGTGCCCCTCTTTTTAAAGAATCGGGCAGTTTTATAAATTCAATTGTAAAGCCCAATGCTTTTAATTCTTTTGCATAGAGCTCACCAACTGCTTGAACACCTTTTACATTAAATGTGCCGCTATTGATGTTCACAGAAGCTTTTAAAAGCTCCATCATTTCTGGGTAATTTTTTTCGGTTTGCTCCATCAGTTTTTGCTCGATGGTATTTAGCGATTGAGCTTTGATTGAAATGATTGACGCAAAAAGGCCAATCAGTAGAAATGTTTTTTTCATACTAATAAATATTAATGGAAGGTATTGATTTTATATTTTAGAACCCTGCAATGATTGCAGCCAATTGTTGAGGACATTCTTCCATAGGTACATGTCCAATATTTTTTAAAACAATCAATTTACTTCCCTTTATATTTTTTTCGAATAGACTTGCATTTTCAACTGGAATTAAATTATCGTGATCTCCCCAGATGATTAAAGTTGGCTTGTTAATTGTGCCGATTAGTTGCTCATTGTGTTTTCTTCCACTTTTAAACATACTTAATAATGCAGCACGATTGCCCTTGCTAATGGCCATATCATGGTATCGATCTACTTGCGCTTGTGTAACCCTAGATGAATCAAAATAAATTGACTGTAAACTGGCTCTTACCAAGGCTTTTGGAGTGATATACAATAGTAAATTATTGATAATTGGGGTAGATGCTAATTTAAATCCTATAGATCCTTTGGCGTTTTTTATAGGATAACCTGTTGCATCTATAAGAATCAATTTTCTCACTTTTTCAGGATGAGCAAGGGCAAATTCCCAAGATATACCACCGCCTAAAGAATTGCCTCCTATATCGCATTGTGTAACATTTAATCTGGTTAAAAAAGAGTCTAAAAATTGACTGTAATAGGCAAAGCTATAATCGTTTTCTGGATTAGGACCGGTCATACCAAATGCAGGCATATCGACGGTTATAATCCTTCTTTTTTCTTTTAAAACCAATACAACACTGTCAAAAGTATTGAGAGAAGAAGATGTGCCATGAATTAAAACCAATGGCACAGTATCTTGATTATTGCCCTCATCTCTAAAATGCACATTCATTCCCATCAATGGCATGAATTGAGAATTGGCGTTGGCATACAATAACCTCATATCAGCCAAAGATCTATCGGGTTGATAGAAAAACACAAAAGCCAGAACGGCAATAACAAGAATGGATAATAAAGCATAACCCAAAAAACGGAATATTTTTTTCATTGTAATCGTTTGATAATCTATACAATATTATTAAAATAGAGTCGATTGACAATGTTATCAATGATTTTATGCAACCCCCAGCCGCATATCATAATTTCAGCTTTTTAGAAAAAAGCATTGAGTATGAAGATCCGCAGATTAATTTTTCCAAACAGCACCAATACCTGCCTCCCAGCATAGTTTGTTGAATGCTGGAATCTCAAGAGTATTCATTGCATCAGCTTTTGCTTTTAACTGGGCCCACTCCACATTCATTTCTTTTGTTCTATTTAATGCAGACTGCGTTACAATAGGTAAATCGTGTTGCATTTGATTAATCAAGAATAAATAATTGGCGGTAAACTTATTCGGAAAATTTTCTGCATCATCATAAGCTTTGGTTTTTCGTTGCACCATCTCTTCATCCCAGGCTTTCATTTTTTTAACCAAGGCTTCACCAGCAGTTTTTACTAATTTGTATTTTTCTTCGCTTGAAATGTTTTTAAGCATCATTTCTATCTGCGCTCTTTTACCGTCTAATAAAGTAACCATAGTGTGCATGGTAGACAATTCTGTTTCAACGCCATTAAGTGTTTGGTGATATAGCTCATAATCCGCTGCGCTGAAATTGTATAAAGGGTTGGGTAAAATTTCTGCGATAGTTTGTTGCTTTTGATTGCCTGCTTGCAGTGTAAATGTATATTTTCCGGGTGATGCTTTATGCGCTCTGTAACCAGCTTCTACATATACATTGGTAACCCCTTTCATGGTAGGGTATAGCATGTTCCAAACAAAACGATTCAACCCTTTTGATTTATTCAATATTGGATCAGCAGGCGGAGCTCCATCGTATCTTTTATGGTTTTTATCTTCAGCGGAACTAAACGACCTAACCAAATTACCTTTGCTATCAGTTATGGTTAATGTTATATCTATTGAATCTTTTAATGTAGGTAACTGATAATACAATACAATACCAGAAGCTGCATTTACACCCTTGAATTGATTGGCTCCTGTGAACTCGGAGTCTGATTCATCTAAATCGGAATAACTATTGGTGATATAATTTGGTGCGGGTGTAAATACCATAAAGCTGCTGTCTTTTTTGTATTGGCGAATCATGCTTAAATCGTCTAAAATCCAAAACGATCTGCCCGATGTTGCAGCAATTAAATTTCCTTGATGAATTTTTAAATCGGTGATAGGGGTAAGCGGTAAATTCAATTGAAATGGTTTCCAATTTTTTCCGCCATTCCAAGAAATATAAACACCTGTTTCAGTTCCAGCAAACAATAAATCTTTGATTACCTGATCTTCCCGAACCACTCTGGTGAATGCCCCTTCAGGAATACCTGCATCAATTTTAGTCCATGTTTTTCCGTAATCGGTTGTTTTATACAAGCCAGGTTTATGGTCGTTGAATTTATACCGAGTAGTAGCAATGTATGCGGTAGCATTGTCAAAAGGAGAAACTTCAATCGCATTGATTAAACATTCGGCTAATCCAGCAGGAGTAATATTTTTCCATGTTTTTCCTCCGTCTTTGGTTAATGAAACTACGCCATCATCACTGCCCGTATAGATTACCCCTTTTTCTTTTGGATGCTCAATCACATAACTCAATGTTCCATAATTTTCGGCACCTACAGCTTCATTGGTAAATGGTACACCAGGTTTTCCTTGTTTTTCTTTTTCATTACGCGTAAGATCTGGAGAAACTTCCGTCCATGTTTTACCCATATCGGTAGTTTTCAAAAGTAGTTGGCTACCGTGATAAAAAGTACCAGGTTCGTGTTTACTCCATATGATTGGGGCATTCCAATTGTATCGGTACTTCATGTCTTTGGCATCCATACTCAGGTATTGTATAGGCGCTGCCATTATATTGTAAGTAGTTTTTGTTTTGGTATCAAGTACTTCAATGGTTCCTTGATAACTTCCACCCATCACATATCTTGGATCGTCTGGGTTGAATGCCAAGAAAGCACTTTCACCTCCAGCGGAACTGGTCCAATCGGAAACGCCAATGCTTCCTCCCGTTAGTACCCTGCTAGCAATGCTTACAGAAGAATTGTCTTGCTGTCCTCCATAAATGCGATAAGGAAATTGATTGTCTACGTTGATGCGATAGAATTGAGCAGTTGGCATATTCTGTTGAGAGCTCCATGATTTTCCTTTGTTGAAACTAATGCTGGCGCCGCCATCATCGGAGATAACCATATTATTTGAGTTGGAAGGATTGATCCATAGATCATGATGATCTCCATGCATGGTGCTCATGTTGCTCCATGTTTTTCCGCCATCGGTAGATTTTAATGCAGGTGCACTCAGTACATAAAGGGTATTGTCATTTTGTGGATCGGTAAACAGTTCAATATAATACCATGCTCTTTGAATGAGTCGGTGATCGTTGGTAACCTGATTCCAATTTTTACCAGCATCGTTGGAAACATAGAGCCCGCCTGCTTCTTTTTCAAAATCACTTTCTATAAGCGCATATACTTTTTCGGAATTAGAACGGCAAACAGCAATCGACATTTTACCCATTTCTTTGGGTAAGCCATCTTGCATTTTCTCCCAATGTTCTCCGCCATCGGTTGATTTATACAATCCACTACCAGGCCCACCGCTAATTATTTTCCAAGGCAAACGCCCATGTTCCCACATGGCAGCGTAAATAATGCGCGGGTTATTCATGTCCATGGAGATTTCAGAACAACCCGTTTTATCGTTGATGTACAATACTTTTTTCCAAGTAGTTCCGCCATCAGTGGATTTATAAATGCCTCGTTCTGCTGATTTGCTATACAAAGGTCCTTGTGCGGCAACCAAAACGATGTTGGGGTCTTTTGGATCAACTACAATACGGGCAATATGTTGGGTAAGATCGAGTCCAATCTTCCTCCAAGTTTTACCCGCATCAGTGCTTTTATACATTCCATCTCCATGGTGTGTCATCACACCACGAATAGCGTGTTCGCCCATGCCCACATAAACCACATTGGGGTCAGATTCTGCTACTGTAATAGCCCCAACAGAACCTGTTTTAAAATACCCATCTGAAATATTGTTCCAAGAAATACCCATGTCTTGGGTTTTCCATAATCCACCACCTGTAGTGCCCATATAATAGGTGTTGATATTACCTACTACTCCGGTGGATGTTACAGAGCGCCCCCCTCTGAAAGGCCCGATGCTACGCCATTTCATTGGTTTGAAATATTCATTGAATTCATTGTTGTCAGAATCTTTTGTTGGTTGTGCGATGGCATTAAAACCAAGCAACCCAATAGATGCAGCAACAAGTATTGATTTAATCATATAAAAGCGTTTTATACCGAAATATAAATCATAAATCAGCATCAGTTTAAATTTGATCATGATTTTATTTTATTTCTATGAAAAATATCGGCAATAGATCTATTTACCAAGGTTTAAATTAGAAGGATAAAAAGCCTTAAACATTTTATATAAATTGGCGTGTTGCAACAGTTGAGTCTTTTGATGATTGTAGTTTTATATTTGCTTATGGATGCAAAGGGAAAGTTGGATATTATTGATAAAATTTTGGAAGCCTGCTATCAACACAATCCTGATGCTTTGTTTGTGATGAGCTTAATGCATCAATACGAAGACAGGGGAAGTTTAAGCAAGAAACAATTAGAAGGGCTTTATCTTAAAGCTGCATTGGTGCCTGATATGCCCCCCAACTGGTTGGCTACATTACAAGCCACCATCAATAAAATGCATACCAGAGAAAAAACACCTGCAACCATTAATACGCCGCTGTTTGAAAAAGATGAAGCCATCGGACAAAAAATGGAATCCATTCTCCAAAAATACCCTCAACACAAACGATTGGTTTTTTTGTATGCCAAGTATGCTAAAAACGAACTGCTTTCCCCAGTGGAGAAATCAGAAGTAGAAAAGTTTTACAAGATTTTGATGAAACCCATCGGGTAATTAAATATTGTATTTTATCGCAGTAGGGTAAACAATCCTTGTTTTCTAATCAATGCGCCTCCAATACCTAAACCAGCTGCTTCCCAAACATAAGAACCAGTTTCTTGACGAACACCGTTGAATGTTCCATCCCAACCTGGCTTTGCGGTTTTAGATTCAAAAATCAAAACGCCCCATCTATTCCAAATGCGGAAATAGGTTAATGCTTCAATGCCAATTAAAATAGGAGAGAGCCGATCATTTTTACCATCGCTATTAGGCGTAAATGCGGTTGGTACCAAAATGGAAATTTGATCAAATAATTGAACCTCTACTGTATCAACCATCTTGCATCCAATTTGATTGATGATCTCAACAAAATACCTGGCATTGGTTGGTCCTGTAAAAACCGGTGTGCTTAGAAATGGATCATCAATATTAACTGTTGGAGACCATTTGTAGGATGTTCCATTGTTTATGGTTACCAGCTTAGTAGGAACCGAAACGGCTGTTCTAATGGTATTTTTTCTTCCTGGCGGCGGTGCTAAAATGGTAATTCTTTTTTCAATTTGGATAGGAGTTGGGCATTCCATTGTTACTGCTTTTAAGCTAATATAATAAGGCCCAGATTTAGAAAAAATGGTTGATGCGTTGATTGAATTAAATGTGGCCGATGAATTTCCTAAATTCCAAGTAAAGCCAATCACTGATCCTGCAATAGCTGGTGTTGTGTTAATGAAATTTGTATTGGCATTTTCGCAAGGAAATTCAACATCAAAATTGGGTTTTGGTGGGGCATACACATGAATTGTTTTACCAATCGTATCTGTACAATTATCCGCAGTGCTATACTTTAATAACAATCTGTATACGCCTGCTTGAGGATAACTATAAGACCTTACACTATCTGTATCAATTCTACCATTGCCCCAATTCCATTCCCTTTGAATAGGGTATACACCTGCATTTCCAGCTGTTGCAATAAAATTGTTTCCAGTTAAACATTGTGCATCGCTATTGGTCATAAATGAAGCAACAGGTGCCGGACTATTTCTCAAACGAACATTGCGCGATTTTACCAAGCAACCAGCTGTTTGTAAAGTTGCATGGTATAAACCGGCTGTACTAGGAAAAATACTCGAACCGTTTGCACCAGCAATGGGTACTCCATTTAAAAACCATTGCGTTAATGCTCCAGAAGCAACATTCAGTTGAGTGTTATATGGTTTGGTGCCACAAGCAATAGTGTCGCCTCTTATAGCTACCAATGGATTCTGTTTAATTACTTCTATATTAATATCTCGCTCTTTGGTACATCCCGATGCGGTATCAATCACTTTTAGTTTATACAAAATGGATTCTTTAGGAACCACAATGGTTCTGCTGGCATCGGGGTCTCGTATGCCAATAACCGGTAACCAGTTAAAACTTAAGCCAGGATCGTTTATGCCAACATCTAATACAGTACTGTCGCCCTCACAAACTGTTTTATCTGAAACAACAAATGGCGGTATATATCCAGATTTAACAACAGAAGTTAAGGTATCTGTACACCCGAATCCATCATAGGGAGAAAGTATAACCGAATATTTTGTGCCCAATGCAGGTGGGGGGCGCAAAACAACTTTATAATTATTGCTGATAAGGTCTTGAAAATTATTGGTATACCATTGATATTCTTTAAAACCAAATGGAGCAACCAATACAACACTGTCTACATCATTACAATATCCAGCACCTTTTAAGGGCAAACCACAATCGCTGTCTATATCTAGATAAGCATAACCAAAATGTCCCCCTCTGGTACAGTCTGAAGTAGAAAAATCGATTTTTATAGTATGGCCATTTCTGTTTGATAAATTAACGGTAACAGGGGTCCATGGTTTAAATTCTACATTTGCTTGTGTAGCAGATGTTTGAAAACCTGGCAAGTTTCTAGTAACTACATATTCAAACGAAGCACAGGTAATTACTTCGCCTTTGGTAAGATCGGTAACATTGACATTGAATTTTGGTTGTTCCTGGGGTGCATGGTTGGGATTTTGTAATACCACAGCATACCAATACACCATGCTATAAGTACTTAGATTTGCTGGAATAGTAAATGTATAACTTATTCTTTCGGTTTGAGCCCCAGTTCCATTATTACCCAATTGAACTGAGTACCCGCTTCCATTTGGGCAGCTCATTGGAAATTGACCATATGGGTCTAACAGATTTGGATTATTTCTATAAACTGTATGTCTGCTTGATAGTTCTCCACTATTGAAATAAGTATTTCCGCCTACAGAAGATCTACCTGTATCAGAGTCCCAAAATAAAAGATTACTGTTTTCAAAATCAATATTGGTGGCACATTTTTGCCCAATTAGATGAGTGCTTAGAAGCACTAAAAGGATTGTGATATATGTAGCTGGATAATACAGGTAAGTTCAGTTTTTTGAAATCTTTGCATATTAATAAAGATAGAGATAAAGATTGAATGCTTTGCTGCTTGTTTAACCCATTATTCCTTTTACTGCACCACCATCTACTGTGATGGTTTGTCCGGTAATAAATCGGCTAACGGGGCTCAATAACCATATTGCCAGCGAGGCAAAGTCTGCTGCTTCACCCAAAACCCTAACTGGAATTTGTTCTATGGCTGCAGATTTTACCTGTTCGAATGGCATGCCAGTCTGCTCCGATTTCTTTTGGTAGATGCGATTGATTGCAGGTGTATTGTGAGAGCCGGGTCCAATTACATTCAATGTTATACCCGATTGAGCAATTTCTTGCGAAAGTGTTTTTACCATTCCAACTACGGCTACTCTTAAAGAATTACTCAATACTAAATTTTCTAAAGGTTGTTTTACCGTATAACTTTCTATAAATAAAATCCGACCATATCCATGCTCCATCATCAATGGTACGAATGCTTTAGTAAGAGCAACTTTCCATCTTAAAAGTGTTTGATAAGCATTGTCCCAATCTTCTAAAGTAGTTTCCATCACTGTTTTTGCAGGAGGGCCTCCTGCATTAACCAATATTCCATGTATCTGTCGCCCACCCAGTTTTTCTATTAATAATTGAAGTATTGCTGGTTTAGATAAATCTCCTGCAAGTATTTCAACTTGACTGGGGGCTGTATTTTTTAATATCAATAATTTTTCTTCTCCTCTAGCAATAGCAATAATATTGGCTCCTTCTGCAATCAATGCTTCAGCAATGGCTTTTCCAAATCCAGATGTAGCTCCTCCAACAATAAAGAGTTGGTTCTTGATTTCTAAATTCATATTTTATTAGCGTGCCTGCTTATTAATTTCCACCCTTTCTTTTTTTCTTGATAAACTTCGGTATACATTAATGTCAATTCAATAGGCTTGCCCTCCATCACTACATTAAATATTCCCTTGCCAGTTACAATGGCTGTTTCTTTAAAAATTCTTGCTTTTGACTCAGTTACTTTGACGCCCAAATAATTGAGTTTGCCAGATTTTAAATCGGCAATGATATCAGCTTTGGATTCTATCCATCCATTAGAATGAATGTAAACCAGTTGCTCATCTAATAACAAATTTAAAGAGTCGTATTGCTTTATTATTAGCCAATTAAATTTATCAGCGTGTAATTGTAAAATATATTTTTCTTTTTTTGTATTTGTATTTTGTGCAGTAGCCGCAAGCGATAAGCTTATCAATAATATAAATAAACTCATTTTCTTCATATGCAGCATTTAGATGGTTATTGGATAAACCCAATATCAAAACGGGTATTATGATTTTAGTGAAGTTAACAATTCTTTATAGATCCAACACAGAAAATACGGTAGATCTAATGACTCATCCAAGGCCGAATAGCAACAACTTTGGTACATGTAGGGTCATGACATTGTTTGCACCCAATGGCTTAATAATTGAAGTATTTCAGCGGCGATAAAAAAGCGATAAGTTATTCAGCACCTTCTTCTGTTGCAGGAGCAACATGCTTAATTAGCAATTGAAATTTTGTATTTAAGGAAACTGTGTATTCTCCACCGTCCAAAAATTCTTTGGTGGCTTTGTCTTCTAACATTACTGTGGCAAGATCTGAGGCAAGCGCAGAACTGCTAATTAGATTACTAACCCTACCTTTCGTAAGTTCTATTGTGAACTTGTAGCCAGCTTTTCTTCCAGACCCCATTCTTTCAAAATCAATTCTATTTAAGTCCAATACCTGCCCTTCTTGCTTGGTACGCTTCAATAAAATTCGAATAATGGGTAAGTATTTAGTCCAGATTTGGGCGTACATGTAAAGTAGTAGTTTAGTGATTAATTCGGTGAAGTTCCGAAAAAAAATGCCTAATTCCGAATTTGGTTTTTAAAAGTAGCTAATCCGGCTATCTTCGCATCATTATGAATGATTTATCTACCGTAGGGATAAAGCAGCTGATTGTACACCAGGCGGGCAATGCAGCGCAAGGAGGTCGGTTATTTTTATCAGAAAAAGTATTGGAAATTAAGGAGCATGAAATTGCCCCAGTATTGATCCAATACCTTTTAAAACCCCTGAATGAGGCGGAGCAGTTCCGTTTGAATACAGACGAAAATCTGGTTTTTACAGCCATTGATGCCATTTTTGAAGACCAATCGGTTTTTGAGCTAAAATCAAAACAATTGGCTGAGCATTTTCACCTTAAATCGAGTAGTGTTTTTGCCAAATCGGGTCAACTTTGCTTTATTCATTTTCAACAAGTACCATTCGCCGATCAATTTATTGATGCAATTGGCATTTTTCATAGTTCTGTTAAAGAAAATTTCATCAAAATTGACCAATCTACTGCTGCCATCAATTTATTATTGGAAGAAGGCATTGATTTGAAGAAACCCGAAAAGGGGGTCTTGATACTGAAGAAAGAAAAAGAATTGGGTTATCTATCCTATGCAATTGAATCTGCCGCATCTAAACAGGCCGATGCCGATTTTTGGAAAAAAGCATTTTTACAAATCTCCCCCATCGAAAATAGCTATCATCATACCAATACAGCATTGGGCATGTGTAAATTATTTATCAGTAACGAGTTGAATGAACAGTTTGAAACTTCCAAAAGCGATCAAATAGACATGCTGCAACGAAGCATGGATTATTTTAAAACGCATGATCAATTTCAGTTGGAAGAATTTAATAAAGAAGTATTGCATCATCCAGAACTAATAGATTGTTTTGCTCAATACAAAGAGCAATATGAAGTTGCAAAGCAAGTAAACATCGAAGATAATTTTGATATCAATTTACATGCTGTTCAAAAGCAGCAACGATTTTTTAAAAGCATTCTAAAGCTGGATAAGAATTTTCATGTGTACATACATGGCCGAAAAGACTTGATAGAAAAGGGTTACGACGAAAGAACGGGCAAGCATTATTATAAATTATTTTTTGATGAAGAAAAATAATTATAGGGCATCTAGTTCTCTTTGATAATCGTATTGGAGGTCTTCGTGCAATGTGGCGAGTGCGGTTTTTATTTTCTTGATTTGCTGTTGAAATAAATTATTGAGTGCAGTGCTTTTTTTAAAGGGGATTCCATGCGATTGCAGCGAACTTACAAAATGCAATAAAATAGCTACTTCTGCTTGCTTTGAACCAGTATATCGAATATGCTTATTGGCAATACGTAAAATCTTTCTAATTGTTTTTTTGGCAAAATATAAATTAGTGGTGGCATCTAATTCGGCAAATGCCTCATTGATGGCTATTTTTACTTCTTCTATATATCCTTCTTCATTGTGTGCTTCAAAAAGCAAATAGGTAAGCAATTCTTTGTTTTCTTTTTTAAATTTGGAGAGCCTTAAACAAAGCTCTACCAGCAATTTATCGGGGCTTGCCAATAATTCTTGTTTTATTTCATGTACCGTTGCCGTTTTCATATCGGCAAGTTAGGCTTTCATTTAAAAATTGTGTACTTTGTATATCGTTTAAAATAAATGAAACGATTATGACTAGCCGCCGATCTTTTTTACAGAAAACTGCTTTAGTTGCAGCAGCAACTGCATTGTCTCCAGCCTTTTTACAGGCAGCAGCCAAGAAAAAATACCTAATTGGCATTCAATTATACTCTGTAAGAGCAGATATGAAAGCCGATCCCTTGGGTACTTTAAAAGCCTTGGCAGAAATGGGTTATGAGCATGTAGAACATGCCAATTATGTGGATCGAAAATTTTATGGATACACTGCTACTGAGTTCAAGAAGATATTGAAAGATCTTGGCCTTAGTATGCCTAGTGGTCATACAGTGATGGGTCCAAGTCATTGGGATGCTGCAAAAAAAGACTTTTCGGATAGTTGGAAATATACAGTAGAAGATGCTGCAATACTAGGGCAAGAATTTGTGATTAGTCCTTGGTTAGATGAAAGTTTGAGAAAGACCAAAGACGATATGTTGCGTTATATGGAAGTATTTAATAAATCTGGGGAGCTTTGTAAAAAATCGGGAATGCGTTTTGGCTATCACAACCATAATTTTGAATTTACACAAATGATGGG
>CANGTR010000073.1 GCA_947456855.1 Sphingobacteriia bacterium
ATTGTTTACAAGAATAATTGGTATTGCTCCGATAGCCAAACAAGTAGTTGCTGGAAAATCCTTACCAAGAACACTTTTTTGGGTGTATTATCCGGATATACGTGCTACTTTGACCAAATTTGAAGTGTATAATCCTAGGAATTTTGCTTCTAGAATGACCTGGGAAGAATTATTCGAAAGCCGCATTTTTTCTAGCTATATTATCAAATCATCTATTAATAATCCTGGTGATAAATCTTTAAGTGCTATGATTAAAGACCCTCTATTCCGTTTATTGGAGGGAGAAAATATCAAGCAAAAAATATTAAACTACGAGCAAGATCTTTGGGCGTATTAGATTCCACCAAATAGAAGTAATTTGATTTTAAAAGGGGGCAATAGCTCCCTTTTTCATTAAAAACTAGGATTCCCTGATTTTTTGGTCATTTATTTATTGATAAATCATAACATTTCTTTAACTTGTTAGTGGTTTTTCATAGGATATTGGATTTTAAAACGGGGCTGGATTTTTATCCTGGCCCTTTTTTGTTTTTAAGCCGAGCTGTAAAAGCATTACCTCCCCTTACTTTTATTATTTTAAGCAAATTAACTTCATGAGCAACTGCACTTGGGCTGATTTTCAAATTGAGCATCTGGGACTTGCCGTTAAGCTATTTTATGAATGAGGCGTAACAATGAAAGCTGTTTGAGCCAAAACTTGTTGGGGCGAGTTCTTTCATTGTAGCCGAATGAGAAAAATAGTAGGCAAGGAACAGCAGCGAAATTTGGAAACAGACCGAATACAGATGCTCAATACCTTCTATTGTGTCTTGAAATAATTAATGAGTAGTAAAGCTTTTGCAGCGCCTATTTCAGCTGCTAGTATTTCCGCTGATTGGGCTTTTATATTTTTTACAGAACGGAATGTTTTTAATAATTGCGAAATGGTTTGAGGGCCTATGCCTGCAATCTGCTCCAATTCATTTTTAAAAGTTCCCTTAGAACGTTGATTGCGATGAAAGCCAATCCCAAAACGATGCACTTCATCCCTGATTCTTCTAACTAATTTTAATGAATCACTATCCCAGGGCAATTTGATAGAATTGGAGTCTCCGGCAAAGAATATTTCTTCTTCATTTTTGGCCAATCCTATCAATGTAGTTTGTCCTTCTAAACCAAGGGCTTGTATGCTCTCTAATGCAGCGCTTAATTGCCCCTTGCCGCCATCAATAATTACCAGCTGAGGAAATACAGCATCTTCTTCTTTCAGGCGCTTATATCGCCTATAAACCACTTCTTTCATGGTTGCAAAGTCATTAATGCCTTTTACTGTTTTTACATTGAATTTTCTGTAATCGTTTTTAGAAGGTATTCCTTCTTTAAAACAAACCATGGCAGAAACCGGGTAAGCACCCTGAAAATTAGAATTATCAAAACATTCAATATGCATTGGTACTTCGGACAGTTGAAGATAGTTTTGTAATTCGTACAAAACTTTTTTCTTCTCCAGATCGGATTTTCCTTCTAAATGCAATGTTTTTTTCTTCCTTAGTTCTTCTTTAAAATAGGCTACATTTTTAATGGATAAGTCAAGTAATTTTTTCTTATCTCCCGATTTCGGAATTGTGATGCTGATAGAATGATCGGGATAGTCGATCGGAAAAGGCACAACAATTTCATTGGCCATACTGTTAAATAAAATTCGGAGATTGCCAATTACAAAAGACAATACTTCTTCATCTGTTTCTTCTAATTTTGTTTCAACGGGAACCGTATGGGTTTGAACAATGGTGCCGTTTTGAACCATCAAATAATTTACAAATGCATGATCATGGTCTTTCACAATAGAGAACACATCGAGATTGGTTAAATACTTGCTTACTACAACCGATTTAGATTGGTAATTTTCTAGATGTTCTATTTTCTTTTGTAAGATTGCTGCTTTTTCAAATGCCAATGCAGCAATATGTATTTGCATTTCCGATTTAAAATGTTGAATTACAGAACCAAGATTTCCTTTCAGAATATTTTTTACCATGCCTAAACCTTCTTGGTAATCCGCAGCAGTTTGCAACCCTTCGCATGGGCCTTTGCAATTTCCTAAATGGTATTCTAAGCAAACTTTAAACTTCCCTTTCTGAATATTTTGATCGGTTAAATTCAGTTTGCAATTTCTCAGAGGAATATACTGTTTTACAAATTCAATCAACTCTCTTACCCTGCCAGAAGAGGTAAATGGGCCAATGTATTCAGAGCCATCATTGATTTTTTTTCGAGTCAAAAAAATCCGGGGGAAGGGTTCTTTTTTTACTACAATGTATGGGTAGGTTTTATCGTCTTTTAAATTGATATTGTATTTGGGTTGATACTCTTTGATCAATGCATTTTCTAATAAAAAAGCATCTTGTTCAGAATCTACGATAGTGAATTCGATCCTATGTATTCTTTGTACTAATTCATGTGTTTTGTATCCAACAAATGTTTTGGAAAAATAGGAGCTTACCCTTTTTCTTAAACTTTTTGCCTTACCTACATAGATTAAAACACCCTCTTGATTAAAGTATTTATAAATACCCGGATTGACGGGTATGGTATGGGCTATTTGTTGAAATGTTGATGGAGTCATTACTTATTTGCTTTATCCCAACTAATAACCACCTGCTCATCCATCAATTTATCATTATTATTAATGGGTGAACTGAGTTGAAAACTACGGTTGGCTATCCAGCTTATTTGACGAAATGCTTTTTCTCCATTCATGTAAACCAATTCTCTAATAAAAAGCCTTTTAATGATATTGGTTTCTTCGCTCAATAGCACATCTACTCTTTGAATAGGTGAAGTGGCATCCAGTGCAGTATAATTAATGGTATAACTGGCCGTACTTAAATCATGAAATACCGATTCTTTGTATAATTCTTTGTGTTGCGTAAATTCCTTTGCCAAGGATACAACGATGCCCGCCTCGCTCAAAAAGGCATCTTTATCTATTGTTTCATTGCTTTGTTTAGCATCTTTGGTAAATGTTTTCCTAATGGTATAGTCTCCTAAGTCTACCTGTTGTATTTGCTCTTTTACAAATTGATCAATGGGATAAAATTTAGCAGTATCGGCTACCGTGTTTTTTTCTGACTTTTGTTTTTCTCTTTTTGATTTACAAGAAAACACAAGCAAGAACAAAAAGCAAACTGAGAAGACTATTTTGTACATAATGCAAAACTATCCAAAATTTGGGCTATTTCCACTGACGAGTGATTCCGAGTCTGATGCCATAATCCAATAAATGTTCTTCAATTGGATATTGATTGGAATAGGTAGGTAAATGCTGGTACCTAATTTGAGGACCGATTTGCCAAAGATTGGATCCACTTTTATAGGAGAAGTTAATTCCTAAACTTGTATTGACATTCCACTTTCTAATAAAACTATTTCCATCCGTATAGTTTTTATAATCCGTGGAAAGCAAAAAAGTGCTGTTATTGATGGATACGGTAGGTTGAACAGAAGCTTCAGCATTTAAGCCAATTTTATTTCCTTTAATTAATTCTAGCTGAACACCAACAGGAATTGAAACCTGATAAGTTCGATTATTCAATTGCTCAGCTTTAAATCCGGTATTGTTGTTGTAGTTGGAGAACAAGTTGATGGTTTGTATACCAGTATTGTTAATCAAAGACAAAGTGCTTGGACTAGTTGCTGTTTTAAAAGTTTCAATCTGATATTGTCGAATATTTAATTGAACACCAGTTTTCAATTTTAGTTTATTGGCGATATTGTACAATGCTGCAAAACCAAGTTCTATACCCATTGATGGGCTATGACGAACAATATCATTTACATTGGCAGAATAATTTAATCCCAATGGAACACTTTGTGTGTTAGTGTTGGACACGGTACTTGGTTGAATGACTGCTTTAACAGCAGCATCTGAAAGCGTACGGTAACTCTTCGAAGGGGTTATATAAAATTGAAAACCCACTTTAGATACTTTTTTCCAAGGAATTGTTTTGATTGCTGTTGCTGCATTTTTTAAATAATCGTCTCCTAACTCGATGGGTGTTTGGCTGGCAGGTATTGATTTTAGCAAATTGGGAATCAGCAATTCTTTCCATTCCAATGTTGCTTCTTTTGAAGAAATGGTGTTTAAGTTAAGTGGTGCAATTGTATTTGCAGTAAAAGAATTTACATTCTTTGGATAAACCACTGAATTGCTTACTTCATTGGTAGAAGTACTGTTTCTTTCTATTACTACTGTACACTCTGCACCGGAAGATGCACTGTTTTCTTGCTCTACATAAGCTGATTCTTGCAACTGGTTATTGGCAATTGAAGTAAGTGTATAGTCGGTTATATGTTGAGGCTCAATAACGCCTAGATAAGATTCCGTAGATTCTTTTGGAATAATTTGATTGGTTCTTTCTGTAGTTTTAATTGGTTTTATGGCCAAATAAGCAATTGATTGAATTCTTTCGGCAGAAGGCGACATCAATAAAGTAGAGATGGTTAAAACAGAAATAACAAGTAAAGCAATGAATGTAAGTGCTGGCCAGGTTTGATTTCCATGAATCTCCGTTCTGATATTATTCCATACATGATCGGACGGGTACATGCGATGTTGCCCCACTTCATCCTGTAAGAATTGCTTAAATTCGTCGTCTTGGTATTGCTTGTACTCCATATAAACAGCTCAATGAAACTACTTTTTTAAAGCAGCTAACCATTGATAATCTTCCTTTGGTTGTTCGATAATTCTCTTTTTCACCAATATCATTTCTAACATTGACTTTGCTCTCGTAAATTGACTCCTGCTGGTACTCTCTTCTATATCCAACATTTCGGCAATTTCCTTATGGTTATATCCTTCTAATGCATATAAGTTTAACACAGTTCTATAACCTGTAGGTAAAACTCGAATACATTCTATGATTTGTTTTGCTTGCATGATAGAAGGCATTGTTTCTTCTTTTACCTCTAAATAACCAGCATGATCTAAATCAATATTTTCATTAAACTTTTTATGCTTCTTTAAAAAATTTATGCAGGTATGCACGATGATTCTTCTGATCCATCCTTCAAAAGCACCTTTGTTTTGAAAAGTATGAATTTGCGTAAAGATCTTGATGAACCCTTCTTGCAACATGTCTTCGGCATCTTCCCTGTTTTGACCAAAACGATAACATACACTCAACATTTTCGGACTGTAGCGATTGTACAATTCTCGTTGAGCGGAAGCATCATTTTTTAAACAGCCTACTAAAATGGCTTGTTCTGTCATTGCGGGAATATATTTACCCTAAATATAAGACATATATTTATAGAGACTGCTGCATGTTTATGCGGTTTTATACCTCAAGAAGGTATTTTAAGGCTGATTTTAAAGCTTAAGCGAAATTTAATGCTATGATGCAAAAAAAATCGTAAATTGATATCTACTATTAACAACCTATTGGATATGGACAGAAGGTCCTTTTTAAAAATAAAACCGGAGAAAAGCGCCATAAATGCAGCTGCCATTGTTTCGCCTCCCCCTCCAACAGGTGGATTGGCGCCTTTTACTGGCAGTTTTACTGAATTGGAATTAACCCATTTATTAAAAAGAACCTTATTTGGGGTTTCTAAATCCGACCTCAATTATTTCAAGAATAAAACCTTGAATCAAACAGTGGATGAGTTGCTTAATCCAACAGCTCCATTTCCGGACCCTCCTTTGAAAGATTATGCTGTAGGAACTGCTGCAGTTCCAGATAATAATATTTTAATTGGCACAACATGGGTAAATGATACCAATACCGATGGAACCATCAACAGTTTAAGAAGGGCCTCTTTTAAAAAATGGTGGATGGGTGTAATGATTAACCAAGATAGAAGTATCAGAGAAAAGATGACCATGTTTTGGCACAATCATTTTGCTACTAAAACCAATGATGTTGGTAACTCACAATATGTATACAAGCACCATCATTTATTAAGAACATCGGCATTGGGAAATTTTAAAGCATTAACCAAAGCGGTAACATTAGACCCTGCTATGTTGGTGTTTTTAAATGGACAACTCAATACATTAACAGCGCCCAATGAAAATTATGCAAGAGAAATTCAAGAATTATTTTGTTGTGGAAAAGGGCCAGATTCAAAGTATACCGAAAGCGATGTAAAAGCTGCAGCAAAAGTACTCACTGGTTGGAGGGTTAATCCAACTACCATATCTTCTTTTTTTACTGAAAGCAGACATGATATTAGCAATAAAACCTTCTCTTCTTTTTACAATCATACCATTGTTCAAGGAAGAACTGGAGCAACTGGAGGTGAATTAGAAATAGACGCAATGCTCAATATGATATTTGCTACACAAGAAGTGGCAAAATATATCTGTAGAAGAATTTATCGATGGTTTGTTTATTACGATATCGATGCCAGTGTAGAAAGAAATGTAATTACTCCATTGGCCGAAATATTTAGAAATAATAATTATGAAATTAAACCAGTATTATCAGCTCTTTTAAACAGTGAGCATTTTTTTGATTCATTGTCTAGAGGATGTCTGATAAAAAGTCCGGTGGATTTGGTAGTAGGATTGTGTAGGGAATTCAATGTAGCTTTTCAACCAGCTTCGGATTATACTACCAATTATGGCATGTATAATTATTTAGTGGGCTGGGTAAACAACATGCAACAAAGTATTGGCGACCCACCAGATATTAGTGGTTGGAAGGCATATTATCAAGAACCTCAATTTTACCAAGTTTGGATTAATGCGGATACTTTACCAAAACGAAATCAATACACCGATACCTTGGTAGTTAATGGATATACTTTTAATGGTAAGAAGATAATGATTGATGGGGCTGAATATGTTAAAACATTATCAAATCCAAGAGATCCAAATGTGTTAATTAATGATTTGGTAGCAGCCATGTATCGAATTGATATTTCAGCCGCCTCAAAAGCGCAACTCAAAAGAGATATTTTATTAGCTGGCCAAACAACTGATATTTATTGGACACAGGCTTGGGATTTATTTATTTCAACTCCAACCAATACCAATAATGCAACAAGTGTGAGAAATAAGGTTCGTGATTTAATTAAATACTTAATGAATCTAGCTGAATACCAGCTATCATAAATAAAACACATGAAAAGGAGAGACTTTTTACGAAATACTGTACCTGCTGGCATTGCATTGCCATCTCTGGTTGGAGGCTTTTCGTTTAAAGCATTTGGAGCCGACTCTGCTTTTGCACAGTCTATGTTTATGCCAGTTACCAATACAGATCATATTGTGGTAATTGTACAATTAAACGGAGGTAATGATGGGTTGAATATGGTAATTCCATTAGAGAATTTTAGCAATTATGTTGCCGCTCGCCCCAATATTTTTATTCCTGAAGACAAAGTGTTGAAGTTAAATGGAATAACAAAAACAGGGTTACATCCTGCAATGACTGGATTACAAACCATGTTTAATGAAGGTAAATTAAATATAATTCATTCGGTAGGGTATCCCCAACCTAGTTTCTCTCATTTTAGAGCAACTGATATTTGGATGAGTGCTAGTGATAGTAATAATGTAGTAAATAGCGGATGGGCAGGAAGGTATCTTAATCATGAGTACCCTAATTTCCCTATTGGATATCCCAATTCTTCTATGAGAGATCCTTTGGCTATCCAAATAGGATCAGCCACCTCACTTACATTACAAGGGCCAGCAGTAAGTATGGGAATGAGTATTAGCAATCCTTCCAACTTTTATAATCTAGTGAATGGCATACAAGATCCTGCACCCAATACGCCAGCTGGTAAAGAGTTAACATTTTTAAGACAGGTTTCTCAACAAACACAACAATATGCTTCCGTTATTAAAGATGCTGCTTCAAAAGTTACTACTCAGGTAACTTATCCAACAGGCAATAGTTTAGCAGACCAATTAAAAATTGTTGCTAGATTAATAAAAGGCGGTTTGCAAACAAGGGTGTACATGGTTAATTTCGGAGGCTTTGATACGCATTCAGCGCAAGTGAATTCGTCTGATACAACAACTGGATCACATGCCAATTTATTGGGTAATGTAAGTAGAGCAATTAAAGCTTTTCAAGACGACCTTAAATTTTTAGACATCGAAGATCGCGTAATTGGAATGACGTTCTCTGAATTTGGAAGAACAATAAAAAGCAATGCTAGTACTGGAACCGATCATGGTTCTGCTGCTCCTTCTTTTGTGTTTGGTAAAAATGTTTTAGGCGGTATAACAGGCGATACGCCTATGTTTAGTTCTAGTTTAACATTTAATGATAACCTACCTTTCCAATACGATTTTAGAAGTGTGTATGCTACTATTTTGAGTAATTGGCTTTGCGTAGATAATAAAGACTTACAGCAAGTGATGTTGAAGAATTTCCAAACAATGCCTTTGGTGAATGCTGCAAGTTGTAAAAAAGCAGTGAATTTATCGGGTGAAACATTGGTTAGTAATTATCCCAATCCATTTGTGAGTAGCACTGTTATTACTTTTAAGACCAATGGTGGCCATACATTGATTCAAATTATAGATACCACGGGAAGGGTTATTACTAATTTAGTCGATCAAACTTACTCAGCAGGAACTTATACAGTTACTTTTAATGCAGGAACCATTCCTTCAGGAATATACTATGTAAGATTGCAAAATATGAGTGTTCAACAAGTAAGGGCCATGATTAAGGCCGGAAGATAACTGTAGTTTCTTTTTATTGCCTGGGTTGCACCTAGTTAAGCATGGAAAAAACTGAAAAATGATTTTTTGCAACAATGATGTAAATATTGGCAAAAAAAGTGGAACTTCGTATACTAGATTATTTAAGCCTTCATGTGTAAGAAATACAGATCTTGTTTATTTATAATTTTAGTATTTCTCTTTAATAGCGATTTAGCTGCTCAATCTTGCAATTATACCATTAGCGGACAAATTACCAATAAGACAACTAAAAAAGGGTTGTCATCCATTGGGGTATTGGTTAATCCTGGCAATTTTAAAACCATTACAGATAGCCTTGGTCATTTTTTGATTTCAACATTATGTGCGAATAATTATACCATCAAGCTATACAGTAAGGATCAATTATTAGAAAGCCAAACCATCAACCTAACAAAAAGCCAAACCATCAATTTTAGCATTAATCTTACTATTACCGATTTAGAAGAAGTGGTGGTAAGGTCAAAAAGAGATGACAATAAAAATACCATCAAAGAAGAATTAAGCATAAAAGAAATCGATCAAACAAGGGGGCAAACATTAGGAGAGGTTTTGCAAAGAGTAAACGGGGTTACCGTTTTGCAAACAGGCAGTACCATTTTTAAACCTGTTATTCATGGATTGCACAGTCAAAGAATTCTTATTTTGAACAATGGAATAAGACTAGAGGGGCAACAATGGGGCAGTGAACATGCACCAGAAATTGATCCATTTACAGCAGATAAATTTACTGTGCTAAAAGGTGCAGGTGCATTGAGGTATGGGAGTGATGCAATTGGAGGAGCTGTATTGGTAGAACCGAAATCATTGCCCGAAACACCAGGTACTAGTGGAGAAATCAATGCTGCTTATTTCGACAATAATCGCATGTATGTTTTGAATGGGATGTTACAGCAAAATGTTAAAAAAATACCTGCATTGAGTTGGCGGTTACAAGCAACCTATAAGCGAGGCGGCAATAGTAGAACCCCCGATTATTGGTTATGGAATACAGGTGTAAAAGAGTTTAATTACGCAGCATCGGCAATTTATAGAGGAAAAAAAATTACCTCTGAATTGTTTTTATCGGCATTTAATACCGAGCTCGGCATTTTCATAGGATCTCATATTGGCAATTTAACTGATTTAGAAACAGCCATACAAAGCCAAAAGCCAATTCAAAATATAGATGCATTTTCTTATGAAATTGGAAGACCCAAACAAGAAGTAAGTCATTTCATGTTGAAATCTAAAACGGTTTATCAATTGAATGAATGGTATAAAATGAATCTGGTTATATCCCAGCAAGAAAATATTAGAAGGGAGTACGATAGAGCATTTATTACCAATAGGCCAGAGTTAGAATTAAATATTGGTACATCAATCATAGACCTTTCCTTAGAGCAATCGGAAAGAAAGCCTTCACAAACCATTGTTGGTATTACTGGAACCTTGCAAGAAAATGTATGGAGTGGAAGTAGGTTTTTCATACCCAATTTTGAATCAACCAATTTAGCTGCATATGCAATAAGAAAATGGAATACACAACCATGGTCTTTTGAAACAGGCATTCGCTACGATTACAAAACACTAACTACTTATAGAAATCAGAATAATCAAACAAGAAGCCTAACGCAAAACTTTAATAATATTTCCGCATCATTGGGTACAACCTATAAAATCAATAATGATTTGCGTTTTTTGATGAATGCCGCAATGGCTTGGAGAGCACCCCAAGTAAATGAATTGTTTGTAAATGGATTGCACCACGGATCAGCCAGTTTCGAAATAGGCGACTCTACTTTAAAAAGTGAGCGAGCATATAATTTCTCTGCGCAATTAAAATACGAACCAGATAGTAGTTGGAATATTGATGTTGGGGTTTATTATAATCTAATCAACGACTTTATCAATTTAGTTCCATCTGTTCCTCCAACACTTACTTTAAGGGGAGCATATCCAACTTTTAGGTTTATTCAAACCAATGCATTATTGGCAGGTACAGATATCAGCGTACAAAAAACATTCAATAGGCATTGGGCAGCTGGGGTAAAAGCAGCTATTTTATTTGCAAGAGATCGGATAAAAAACGATTGGTTATTGCAGATGCCCCCCAATCGGTTGGAGTATAACCTAACTTATAATATCAGCTCAAAAAAAATGAGCAATAGTTATGTACAACTAAAATGGATAAATGTACTAGAACAAACAAGGGTGCCTGCGGACTTTAACGATTATTTGCCACCGCCTCCCGCATATCATTTATTGAATATAGAATTTGCAACAACGTTACAAGTTTACAAAAAAAACACTACCTTTGGTTTGAGTATTTTAAATTCCTTAAATACTCAATACAGAGATTATATGAATCGTTTCAGGTATTTTAACGATGAAGTAGGAAGATCTTTGGTATTGAGGGTTAAAATTCCTTTATAAAATGAAAAGATTTCTTTTGGCAGTTTTGGTTATTGCTGGAGTAGTGGGATGTAAAAAAACGGCATCCCCAGCAGATGAGAATGAACATGAGTCTGTAAATAAAATCGAATTTGTTTTTAATAGTACAGGATCAGCTGCAAGAACTTTTATCATGGAAGATCCGGATGGAGATGGTGGAAATCCGCCCAGTAGAATTGATACCATAAAGTTGAATGCAGGAACTACTTATACATTGGATGTAAAAACGTATAATTTGGTAAATGGTGTTCAAAAAGATATTACCTCAGTCATTTCCAGCCAGTCTAGTTCACATGAATTGTATTTTATTCCAACGGGCATTACTGTAGCCATAACAAAGAACGACAAAGACAGAAAAAATTATCCAGTTGGATTGAATTCAACATGGGTAGTTGGCTCCGCTGCAACCGGAACTATCCGATTTAAAGTAATGCATAAACCGGCTGGTATTAAGGGGCCCAATGATGCACCCACTGTAGGGCACAGTGATATTGATTTAAATATCCCTGTAAGATTGCAATAACATTGCAAATAATTTGCAACATTGATTCATTTATATTATTTTTGCCTTCATAAAATTAAATGAATATGAAAAAATTAGTTTTGGTTATGGTGTTGTTTGTTAGTGCTGGAA
>CANGTR010000074.1 GCA_947456855.1 Sphingobacteriia bacterium
CTAGAAGTGTTGTAATACCTGGCAGTTATACTAAAAAATTCAACGCTGGAGAATACCAGGTTAGTTGTGCATTAATTATAGGGCAGAGAAAACCAAGTACAGATTTAAAAACAAGTTTAAACGACGCATTAAGAGATTTTAATGTGAGTGTTTAAAATGACTTCAATCAATCATTCAAAACATTTTGTTGCTGGCTTTCTTTTAAGTTTAGCTGGTGCATTGCTATTTTCTACTAAAGCAATTTTTGTAAAACTGGCATTTAAAGAAACAGGAGTAGATGCGGTAACATTGCTTAGTTTGAGAATGTTGTTTGCACTCCCTTTTTACCTGATTGCCGCCTGGATGGTATTAAGAAAAGAGCATACAAAAAAGCTAAGTAAGGCTAATTTGCTATGGATATTGATCATGGGTATTTTAGGATACTATTTAAGCAGTTTATTTGATTTTATAGGATTACAATATGTATCTGCTGGTCTTGAAAGATTGATTCTTTTTCTATACCCCACTTTTGCAGTTTTAATCAATACTTATATTTTTAAAGCAGCTTTAAGTAAAAGACAGATCATTGCACTTTTTCTTACTTATTTCGGAATTGGCATTGCCTATTTTGCTGAATTAAAAACCGATAGTGATAACCCTCAATTTGTTTTCGGGGCTTTTATGATTTTCTTGTGTGCAATAACTTACTCTTTTTACTTAGTTGGTACCGGAAAACTAGTACACAAAGCTGGTGCAACAAGATATACTGCCTATGCAATGATATCAGCCACAGTTGGCATTTTTGTGCATTTTCTATTAACAAAAAAAGTTGCTGATATTCCATTTACTACCACACTTACTTGGTACGCGATTGCACTTGCAATAATTGCAACAGTAATACCCTCTTTTTTAATGAGCAATGGAATGAAAAAAATTGGCAGCAACAATGTTTCAATCATCACAGGAATTGGCCCTGTTTCAACCATTATTCAAGCTCATTTTCTATTGGGTGAGCAAATTTTATTATTACAAATTTTGGGAACTGTGTTTGTCATAATTGGCGTTGTGCTAATTGGTTGGAATCCAAAAAATGTGACCAATTAAAATATTCAAATCTCAATATAAAATAATACCATTGCAATGTGAACACGCCAAAATTTTTATTAACTACACTCAACGCCAAATACATTCATATGAATTTGGCAATTCGCTTGCTTTATGAATTAAATAAATCCGACCAGCGAGTGTCATGGAAAGAATTTACCATCAAAGAGAATAAAAATGAAATAGCTAATTTTTGCAGCGATTTTGATGTGGTTTGCTTTAGTTGCTATATATGGAATATAACACAAACCCTTGAAGTTGCCAGCATCATCAAATCCAATAATCCATCAATTAAAATATTACTTGGTGGCCCAGAAGTTACATACGATTGGCAATCAATCATAAACCATACATACATAGATTTCATCATCACTGGAGAAGGAGAAATTCCCTTTCAGCAATTTATTCAACTATATCCAAATATCGAATCCATTGATAATTTAGTATCAAAACAGCGTGGCGAAATATGTTTTCACAATAATGCAACTGTATTTGATTTAGCAACATACGCAAATACCAACCCCTATCAAAACGAAGACCCTTCAACATTAAGCAATCGAGTACTGTATATCGAAACCTCTAGAGGGTGCCCATATAAATGCGAATTTTGTTTGGCCAGTTTAGATAATCGAGTAAGATATTTGCCCATGGAACACATTAAAAACAATTTATTGTATTTAATGACCCATGGCAAAACCATCAAGTTTTTAGACAGAACTTTTAATGTAAAAAAAGATTTCACACTTGATATTTTTCAATTTATTTTAGACAATGCAAGGCCTGAGAATGTTTTTCAATTCGAAATAACTGCCGATATACTACATCCTGCAATCATGCAGTTTATACTAGAGAAAGTGCCTAAAGGGATGTTCCGATTCGAAATTGGTATACAAACAGTAAATCAAAAAGCCAATTTAGAAGTTAGCAGAAAACAAAATTTTGAAAAAACCAAAGAAGTAATCATACAATTGAAAGATCGTGTAGAAATGCATTTGGACCTTATAGTTGGGCTTCCTTTGGACTATTGGGAAGATATTAAATACAGCTTTGAAACTGTTTTCGAACTTTTTCCACCCGAACTTCAATTAGGATTCTTGAAATTTTTAAAAGGAACTCCTGTAAGAGATAAATACGAAAAATATGGATACGCATTTGATCCAATTGCGCCTTACCAGATCATTAAAAGCAATTATTTAAGCGAACAAGAGTTATCGGATATAACCAAATTAGAACATGCGCTAGAAATCTATTGGAACAAAAAAAGACTACCCAATACCCTAATCTATATAACCAAACACGATAGCATTTTTGATTTTCTTCTAGGTCTTGGGAAATATTTTGAAAGCAGAAGTAGTTTCTATTCTTACACTGCAATGGACATGTACAATATTGCAAATGACTATGTAGTCAATAACTATTCCAACAATGTTATCATACAAGAATTATTGGCAATAGACTATTACTTACAGTACAAAATTAAACCTGCAGAAAAATTCATCAATGAAATAGATAGAAAAGAGAAATTTGCTTACTTAGAAAAACTCCAGCTCTCCCATCAAAAATACAGATACACGGTAATTCCAATCAATTTTAACTATCAACTATTCCAGCAAGATCATATAATTTTTCAACAACCAACAGTTTTGGTTATTCAATATGATGGAAAAAACAAGCCAATATTAATAAACAATCAAATGATAGCTATCCATTAAATTACCATTAAACTACAGCCCCTTAAATCGCTATTATCCATTCTTCCGAGCACTTCAAAACTACCGTCTTTAAATACCCTTCCAATATCTTGTGTTGCTATAAATGAGCAACTATACAAATTGGCTAAATCAATGATTACCAATAAACCAACGCCTTCATCATTTATCAACAATGGATCATCCTCGCTTTGTACCATAACTTTCATCCATGGAGGGCATTGGTATTGTCCATTTCCGAAAGAATAAGCCTGACTCATTAGTTCTGTCATCCCATATTCAGCATGTATTGCATTTACACCAAGATTGTTCATTAACATTTGATGCAATTCAGATTTTGTAAGTTCTTTCCCCCTTCCCTTCATACCTCCAGTTTCCATTACTATTGTATGCTTTAACTGTTGCGGATACGCATTTGAAAAATCGAGTAAGGCAAACGTGACCCCCAATAAAATGGTTTTCTGCCCTTTGTTTTCCAAAGCTTGAATTGTATCATTTAAATCAGCATGATTGTATAGATAAAACCCACTTTTTGAATGACCTGTTTTTTCAATCAAATAATTGGCCATATACACTAGTGAAGAAGTATCCCTTTCTAAATAAGAAGGCAATAAAGCTAAAACACACCAATTTTTAATATCTCCGTAAAACAATTGGAAGGAGTTTAAAAATGATTGCTCATACAATAACAATGATTTTACAAAATGCTTACTGGTTTCCATTCCTGTTGTTCCGCTACTCTCAAAAACTTTTTCAGGCATAAATGTACCAGAGACTACTTCGTAGTTCTTAAAACAGCCGATGGGCAAGGGGGGTATAGAATAGGGTATCTTTTCTAATGGATTTGGGGGAACTATTAAATCAACCCATTGATGATAAACCGGGTTATTTTGATACTGAAATTGATAGATTTCAGTACAATATTGATCAAAGCGCTCTTTAGCGTCTAAAAAAATATTGTTAATATTCAAAAAATGCGCTGCCAACTATTGTATTGTTTTAACTAAATTTGAACTTGAAAGATAAAGAATGAGAACAAAAATATTGATCCTATTGGCATTTAGCTGCTTTTTTTATGGCTGCGGTAAAGACAATTATACCACTGCTCCACAAATTAAGTTTAGCAGCGCAAGTTCCACTGTACTCACCCAAGGCAATATCATCACATTCACGATCGACTTTACAGATAAAGAAGGAGATATTCAAGATACCCTTTGGGTTCAAAAATTATCAAAAACCTGTCCAACTACTCCTGGCGTTCAATTCACAAGCAAAAATAAAATTCCCAATTTTAGCCCAACAAGTAATTTAAAAGGCAAAATGGAAATTAGTTTTATTTACAATGCCAATGCACCAGGAATTGCCTCCATTATAGGCTGTAGCAATAGAAACGATACCTCGTATTTTAAATTCTGGATGAAAGACCGGGCTCAAAACAGAAGTGATACAATTAATTCTCCAGATATTGTATTGATTCGATGATTTGATTCTTCAGCGCATACCGCTTAAAATGTTGATAATTGTTGCTACTACAATGTACCAACGTGAATCGATTCTCGATTATCTTGCAATCATCAATGAATTAATGTTGGCAAAAGCAATTTTCGGCATTAGAAGCATGATTCTCATTAAACAACAAAAAAATGGCAAAAGCAAAATCAATAAAATCAAAAGCAGTTACTACAACTGCATCAATGAATTTTTTAAAGCAATACATCAACACGCCCTCTCCTGTTGGCTTTGAAAGCGGAGGTCAGAAATTGTGGATGGAATACATTAAGCCATATGTAGATACTACATTTACAGACCCATATGGAACGGCTGTAGGGGTTATCAATCCAGATGCCCCATTCAAAGTAGTTATTGAGGCCCACGCAGATGAAATTAGCTGGTTTGTAAATTATATCAATGACCAAGGATTGATTTATCTCAAGCGTAATGGCGGGGTTGATCATCAAATTGCACCTGCAAAAAGAGTTTGGATTCATGGCAAAAAAGGACCTGTAAAAGCTGTTTTTGGTTGGCCTGCCATACACACTAGATTGAGTAATCCTGAGCAAAAAGAACCAGCTCCAAAAATTGAAAACCTTTGTTTGGATTGTGGCGCAAGAAATAAGAAAGAAGTGGAGGCCTTAGGCATTCATATCGGCTCAGTGGTTACTTATGAGGAAGGATTCGAAGAGCTTGCTTACGATTTTTTAATAGGCCGCGCTTTCGACAACAGAGTTGGCGGGTTTATGATAGCAGAAGTAGCCAGGTTAATTAAAGAGAATAAGAAAAAACTGCCTTTTGGATTGTATGTGGTAAATGCAGTGCAAGAAGAAATAGGCTTAAGAGGAGCAGAAATGATCGCTAGAAGGATTAAACCCAACATAGCCATAATTACAGATGTAACCCATGACACCAACACTCCAATGATCAGTAAAATCATTGAAGGTGATATTCAATGTGGAAAAGGGCCATCATTGGCATTTGCACCAGCTATTCACAATAAACTTTTATCGCTAGTTGAAGATGTTGCCCACAAAAACAAGATTCCAGTACAAATGAGAACGCTTAGCAGAAGTACCGGAACAGATACAGATAGTTTTGCATATGCAAATGATGGTTGTCCTTCTGTATTGATATCAATTCCACTAAGATATATGCACACTACTGTAGAAATGATACATAAAAAAGACATTGAGGAAACCATTAAACTCATGTATGAAACCCTACTTACCCTAACACCAAAAACGAGTTTAACTTATTTTTAAACCACTCAACAATCCAATCAAACTAAACACATTCATTTTAAAAATGCAGGTGTTGCAAAAATGATAATATTGCATTTACATGAATCTACCCAAAGGCACTGAAATTAAAGTAGCAATACTAGACCTATATGAAGGAGCTGCGAATCAGGGCATGCGCTGCATAAAAGAAATTATTGAAGAATGGGCAGATATTCACTCCTACAAACTGAGTTATTCAACCTTTGATGTGAGGTTAAAATTAGAAATTCCTACAATTGATTTTGATATTTACATTTCAAGTGGAGGCCCTGGCTCTCCGCTTGAAAGCAAAGGAACAGATTGGGAAAATAAATATTTCAAATGGATTGAGACCATTGAAAAATGGAATAATCAACCAGACATGTTTCCAAAGAAGCATGTACTTTTTATTTGTCACAGTTTTCAATTGGCCGCAAAATATTATCAAATAGGAAATGTTTGCAAAAGAAATTCTACAGCATTTGGAGTATTCCCAATTCATATGCTTGAAGAAGGCAAACAAGAAATTTCATTCGAAGGCCTTAACGACCCATTCTATGGAGTTGATAGCAGAGATTATCAAGTGATTGAACCCAACCATAGCAAGATTAGAGAAATGAGAGGAAGTATTCTTGCAATTGAAAAACATCGCCCTCATGTACCTTTTGAAAGAGCAATTATGGCGTTAAGATTTAATCAATATTTCATAGGCACCCAATTTCATCCAGAAGCAGATCCAATTGGCATGTTGATGTACCTTCAAAGAGAAGATAAAAAGAAAACCGTGATTGAAAATCATGGCGAAGAAAAATGGAGAAGCATGTTGGAGCACTTACAAGATAAAGAAAAAATAATTTGGACCCACAATCATGTAATTCCCAACTTTTTGAATCATGCAGTAGGCGAATTGGTTGATGCAATTCAATAAAAAATACACTTATGATCGCTTCTATTCGAAAACAATTCAATGAAAGTTTTTCTATTGAAAAATACCATCATTTCCTTGAAGAGTTGATGTCGAAACATCCAGGAGCCATTGAATTCAGGGTTGCAGAAACGCCTGTATTTATCGACAAATTTTTTACCCAAAAAATGCTTTCGGCATGCGAATCAATAGTTGATGTAATTACGCAGGACGATTTCATAGAAATCAGCAACAAAGCAATACCCGCAGATGTGCATGTTCCAGGAGACAATAAACATCCGCATTTTATTGCATTTGATTTTGGTATTTGCAAAAATGAGAATGGAGCATTAGAACCACAATTAATTGAAATGCAAGGGTTTCCAACACTTTTTGCATACCAAATTTGGCATGAGGAAACAACCAGAAAACATTTTCAAATACCAGCACATTTTAGTAGTTATTTGAATGGATTTAATCCAACTAGCTATACAGCATTATTAAAAGAAATCATTGTTGGAAACCATCAACCAGAAGAAGTAATCCTTTTAGAAATTCTTCCACATCAACAAAAAACAAGAATTGATTTTTATTGCACCACAGACTATACTGGCATCCCAGTTATTTGTTTAACCGAATTAATTCAAGAAGGAAAAAAATTATTTTATAAAAAAGAGGATCGTTTAATTCAAATAAAAAGAATATACAACAGAATTATTTTCGACGATCTTCAACAGCAAGAGCAACCTATCCAAGAAAAGGGTAAATTATTGTTAGAAGAGCTCGAAATTGAATGGATAACGCATCCTAATTGGTTCTATAGAATCAGTAAATTTACTTTGCCATATATCAATAATCCCTGGGTTCCAAAAACATATTTTCTAAATAAAATAAATCCGATTCCAACTGATCTAGAAAATTATGTTTTAAAACCTTTATTTTCTTTTGCAGGTCAGGGGGTAGTTATTGATGTAACGCAAGCAGACATTGATCATGTGAAGGATAAAGAAAACTGGATTTTACAAAAAAAAGTAAACTATGCAGCCGTTATACCTACTCCCGACGAACCTGCTAAAGTTGAAATCAGGGTTTTTTATTTTTGGAAAGATGGCAACCTTCGTCCAGTTGCAACCAATAATCTAGCTCGTTTGAGTAAAGGTAAAATGATTGGCGTTCGATACAATAAAGACAAAGAATGGGTGGGCGGAAGTTTGGCTTATTTTGAACAATAGTTATTGCAATATATTGATTAGTTTATTCAGCTGTTCGATGGTATTGAATGCATGTAGAATAATTCTAAGTCGTTCGCTATTTTTAGGAACAGTTGGATACAAGATAGCCCGAACATCTAACCCAGCATTTTGTAATTGATTGGCCAATTGCTTAACAGCCTCATTCCCAGGAACAATAACAATTTGGATGGGCGTTGTAGAATCTAATTTCCGAAATCGAATGGAGCATTTTGTAAAATAATCTACCAAAGACAAAATATGATCTCTTTCTTTATTCATGGTAGGAAATAATCGATAGGATTGTTGTACAGCATCTATTGCAACTGGTGGCAATGCAGTTGAGTAAATAAAACTTCTTGCAAAATTGATTAAGTAATTTTTTAAAGTTGATGAACCAAGAACAATGGCTCCATGACAACCCAACGCTTTGCCAAACGTATGAACTCGAGCAAAAATTCGATCGCATAACCCGGCAGATTGAACCAACCCCTCTCCCCTTGAACCAATTATTCCTGTGGCATGGGCCTCATCAATAATTAAATGAGCATTGTATTTTTCAGCGATTGTTACAAGCGCAAACAAGTCTGCTAAATCACCATCCATGCTAAAAACAGACTCCGTTACAATAAATATAGTACCAGTAGCTATTCTGAGTTTTTTCTCAAGATCATCTAATTGATTGTGTTCAAATGAAAATGACTGTGCATTCGACAACCTTATACCATCCCTTATTGAAGCATGACTCAAAAAATCATACAAAATAGTATCCCCCCTTTGTGGTACAGTTGACAATAACCCAATATTGGCATCATATCCAGAATTAAAGATAAGTCCGGCATCAGCTTGATGAAATTGGGCAATCTCCAATTCGGCTTGCTCAATTAATGCATAATTGCCAGACAATAGTCTTGACCCCATCGACCCATGTGATAAACCATTGAAATTTGGCTTAATTAAATGATCATGTGCTATACCTAAATAATCATTGGAATGAAAATCTACTTTATCAGTAGATAATCGCAATGCTCTAAAAGCATTATTAACTTTTCGTTCGTTTATTTTAGCGTCTAAAAAACGATCATTATACATCTTTCAAAACTAACTAAATTGGCTTACTGATTTAAACAAAATTGTAACTAGATTGCAGTTTTATAATACTTTTTATGCAAGCTTCATTATCGCAACACACTAAAAATATTTTAGGATTAAAACTTCCAACCGACCCTCGATGGGTGGATCTTACTACCATATCACTAGAAGCTATCTTAACAGATCATGCATATTGTGAGCAAAAAGCAGCATTAACCTGCATCTCATTGATTCAAAGATATTCTGATAGAAAAGAATTGGTTCAAGCATTAGCGCCGATCGTAACGGAAGAATGGGGACATTTTAGATTGGTCTTAGCAGAACTAGAAAAAAGGGGCTTACAACTGGGCAAGCAAAGAAAAGATGAGTATGTTAATCAACTATTGCTGTTTCAAAAAAAAGGCGGGCATATCGATGAGAGAATGTTGGACCAACTTCTAACGATGGCATTGATTGAAGCAAGAAGTTGCGAACGATTTAAACGCTTAAGCGAAGGACTGAATGACAATTACCTACAATCGTTCTATAGAAAATTTATGGAAAGCGAAGCAGGTCATTATACCCTATTTATCAACTTAGCAGATTTATATATACCAAAAGACAAAGTTAGAAAAAGGTGGAATGAGTGGCTAGCTCATGAAATTGTTATCATGAAAGATTTGCAACTGAGAGGCGATCGAATTCACTAATTGATCAATTCAAATAATGATATAAGCTTACTCCTATTACATTGAAGGCATAAAAAAACCTTCCTGAAATTTCAGGAAGGTTTTTTTATGTATGTTGATTATAGAATTAAAGTTCTTGAACCCTAAATTCTACTCTTCTATTTTGTGCTTTACCTTTTGTGGTTTTATTATCAGCAATTGGTTTACTGCTTCCAAATCCATCAGTTAATAATCTTTCAGCTGCTATTTTCTTGCTAAACAAGTAAGCTTTTACAGAATTAGCACGCTTCAATGATAATGGCATATTGATTTTATCAGAACCAGTAATATCAGTATGACCATCTACATATAATTTCAATGATGGATACTCATTCATTGCTTTAATTACTTTCTCTAATTCTACTTTAGATCCTTTGGTTAACAAAGAGCTACCAGTTACAAACAATAGTTTCTTATTATCAAAATTGTATTGTTTTGACAATTCAGGACAACCAGTGTTTTCAACAGTTCCTTTTACTGTAGGACACTTGTCTTCTTCGTCATTAACACCATCTTGATCGGTATCAGGAATAGGACATCCTTGGTAACGAGCTAATCCAGCAACTGTAGGACATTTGTCTTCTTCGTCATTGATACCATCTTTATCCGTATCAGGAATTGGGCATCCTTGGTATTTAGCCAATCCTTTTACAGTAGGACATTTGTCGTTTTCGTCATTGATACCATCTCCATCAGTATCAGGAACAGGACAACCTTGGTATTTAGCAACTCCAGCAACAGTAGGACATTTGTCGTTCTTGTCTAAAATACCATCTCCATCAGTATCTTTTTCAACAACAGGAGCTGGTGGAGGCGGAGGAGGAGGAGCAACTACTACAGGCTTTGGCTTATCTTTTAATGGAGAAGCAATTCCGATAGTATATGCCATATGATTTACAGCAAAATTAGAAATGGCTGGCTTATACATTAATTGAGTATTGATAAATGTACCCTCACCCAATCCTATTTGCAATCCCATACCTGTATTGGCTTGAGCTGCAAAATAGGTGCCTGCATACATAGATGCACCTAATCCTAAAGTAATGTAAGGAACAACTATATACTTGTCTGTTAATAATTTAAAGTTAAGATTGGCATCCGCTTCTAATAAAAACTTATCATTTGTTGATGGAGCTAACCCAGATTTTGGATAAAATGGATATTTAGTAAAAGTACCCCCTAAACTTCCCATAAAATCAATATTTTCTGTAATGCCCTCGAAATATTGAAGTGCTAATCCAGGAGTCATTTCAGAAGTTTTTGCCCACTTTTTATTTTGCATAACATCGGACAAAGATGTTTTGCTGATTCTTTCAGCAGTATACATATCATTCATAAAAAAAGACACCCCTAGAGTTGGTCTTTTTTTGTAACTAGTTGGGGCCTGAGCAAATGTTGCTGTGGCAATTCCTACAACTAATAAAGAAAACAAAAATTTCTTCATAAACATTTTTTATTAATTAATGCAAAAATACAGTTAGAATTTGATTTAGTGAAATTAAGACATCTTTATCTTTTAACATTTATTTTTTATTTTTTATTTCTTGCTTTTTGGGGGGTTCAATCACATCCAACCGCACTTTTGTTAGCCCACTCTCGATAAAATCGAGTTTTTTGGCTGCAGCCCGGCTCAAATCGATTACCCTACCCTTCTTTTTCATGTTGGGATGCATTCGGTCATTGATCCGAACCACTACAGTTTTGCCATTTTTGAGGTTGGTAACTTTAACCCAGGTATTGAGCTTTAGGTTATTACTGGCCGCAGTAAACTTACTATTTCGAAAGATTTCTCCTGTGGCTGTTTCTGTGCCATCTAAGTTTGCGCTGTAAAAACTAGCAATTCCTTTAACAACTTTTCCAGTTAAAACAAGGGAATCAAGGGATTTCGTAGAATCAACACCACGAAAAACTGTATCAACTTTGTGCAATACAGTATCTTTTCCCTTTACAACTGGCAATATGTCGGTCTGAGTCCAAGTAACTGATATAAGGAAAAGAGATAATATTAGCCCTATAATTTTATTCATACAATTATTTTAGAATGAAAAATAGATTAAGGGACGAATTAAAACCAATTGACCCAGGAATAGGCCTTAGCCAAATTTAGTGCCAAAAGGCGAGAAAAAAGGA
>CANGTR010000075.1 GCA_947456855.1 Sphingobacteriia bacterium
CCCCTGTTAGAGCCAATAGCCGTTTGGTTGTTGTGAAGTATTTAGGAAAAGGAACTGCATTAGATGGAGTAGTAGATTGGAAAGCATTTAGAACAGGTGAAATGTACCTTATTCGTGCAGAGGCAAGAGCTAACTCCTCTCAGTCAGCATTGGCTTTGGATGATTTAAATACTTTAAGAGCAGCCCGCATCAATGGTTTTGTAAATGGAACCGAATCTGGTGCCGCTTTAACAGCTGCCATTGAATTAGAGAGAAGAAAAGAGTTATTCATGGAAGGACATCGCTGGTTGGATCTAAAGAGAACAACTCGTACGATCAATCGTGGAGTAGTAGTTGCTCCAACAACACAGTCTACATTAGCAACATCCAATCGTTCTTGGGTTTGGCCAATTCCTCAAGGTGAGAGAGATGCTAATCCTAGTATGTCACAAAATGCAGGTTATTAATTTATGGTACTTAAAACTTATTCAATGAAACAATTATTTAATATTTTAACAATTGGTGCAGGTTTATTATTTGCTTCATGCGAAAAGCAAGCACTTGAATTAACTGCACAATCCAGCGCAACAGTGGCATTTATTCATGCAGCACCAGGTGCTCCAGCAGTAGATGTATTGGTGGATGGTCTATTATCAAATGGAAGTCGTCGTTTAACCTATGGTACAGTTTCTGCTGGCGGCGGCGTAGGAAATGGCGGTGCTTACATGCCCATTACACCAGGCACAAGAAATATAAAGGTTTCTCCTGATTCTGGTAGAACAAATGTGATTAATGCAACTTTACAGTTCGATGCTTTGAAGGCGTATACTGTTGTAGCTTATGATACTTTGCTAGCATCTGGAACTCCTGCATTGCGTTCTGTTCAATTAACCGACGACTTAACTGTTCCATCCGGTACGAATGTGCATGTACGTTTCTTGCATTTAGCTCCATTGGCCCCCGCCGTGGATATTACTTTGTTAAGAACTAGTGCTGCAACACCTGACAGTGTTACTTTAACCAATAGAACCTATTTGGGAGCTACTCCTAATGCTACTGCATTATCAGCATTTGCACCAATACCAGGAGGTACTTATACACTTAGAGTAAAATTAGCCGGAACACAAACTGTAGTTTTAACAGTTCCTTTAACTACAACCTTGTCTAGTGGAAGAATTATTACACTGGCTGCAATTGGAACTGCAAGAGGTGCTGCATTAAGTGCAATGGCTTTGAGACATTTCTAATAACAAAAGTAAAATACATTCAATATAAAAGCCATCCTCTTAATCGAGAGATGGCTTTTGTTTTTGAAATTTTTTTGTTTGATTATGTGCGGGAATCTAAAAGCCACATCATCCTCAATTATCGTTGCTGATTATAATTTTATCTCTTCTTCATGTTCATTGAAAAACTTAAACTCAATGATATGATAATTGGTATTCTCTTTGATTTTTATTTTGGTCTTAAATTTCTTACTCCAACGCTTTACAATATTACTAAAGAACCCTTTGGTTAAATGCGAATAAACAATCGGATTAACCGTAAGTGTGAGATTCTTGTGCGCATGAGAACTTAAATAATACAAGCGCTTTTCTATTTCATCTTCTAATAACAATGTAGAAGTAATTTTCCCTGAACCATTACAAACAGGGCAAGATTCTGATGTATTGATATTTACTTCGGGGCGCATTCGCTGACGCGTGATTTGCATCAAGCCAAATTTAGAAATAGGCAATACAGAATGCTTTGCTCTGTCTGGTTTCATAAAACCTTCCATGGCTTCCTGTACTTTTCGCTTATTGTCTGGCAATTTCATATCAATAAAATCCACCACAATAATTCCTCCTATATCTCTTAATCGTAATTGGCGTGAAATCTCTTCAGCCGCTTCCATATTGGTTTGTAGGGCATTCTCTTCTTGGTTATTGCTCACACTTTTATAGCCACTGTTCACATCAATCACATGCAATGCTTCTGTGTGCTCAATAATTAAATAGGCACCACTAGGCAAGTTCACTGTTTTTCCGAATGAAGCCTTTACCTGTTTGGTAATGCCATATTGATCAAAAATCGGCAATCCGCCACCTTGATACAAACTAACAATATCTGTTTTATCTGGTGCAATCCTCTGAATATAATTTTGAGTAACAGTAAATAAACTTTTATCGTTCACCACTACTTTATTAAAATCGGCACTTAGTAAATCGCGCAGTATACTGGTTGTTTTTGTTTCCTCACTTAATATACGAATAGGCGCAACTGCACCTTTTAAATTGGCTTGAATACTTTTCCAATTATCAATAATGGCTAAAAGATCTTGATGTAATTCTGCAGTGCTTTTTCCTTCTGCAGCGGTACGTACAATGATGCCGAAATTCTTTGGTCGAATAGCTTCTACAATTTTATGCAATCGCTTACGCTCTTCGGAAGAATGAATTTTTTTAGAAACAGCAACAATTTCATTAAAAGGAGTAACCACTACAAATCTACCTGGCAATGAGATTTCGCAACTCAATCTAGGTCCTTTGGCAGCAATGGGTTCTTTTAGAATTTGTACCAAAACATTGGGCTTGCCATTGAGTACCTCATTAATTTTTCCGCTTTTAACTATTTCTGGTTCTGTTTGAAACTTGGCAAAATCAAATCCATTTGGCGTTTTGTCATTCATGGCCATTTGGGTATACTTGATGATCGATTTTACATAGGGGCTAAGATCGGTATAATGCAAGAATGCATCTTTTTCAAATCCTACATCCACAAATGCGGCATTAAGGCCAGGAATCAATTTTTTAACCTTACCCAAATAAAGATCACCTACAGCAAAATGCATGTTAGCGCTTTCGTTGTGTAATTCAACCAGTTGTTTGTCTTCTAACAGGGCTATTTCAACACCTGTAGGAGCTGCGTTTATTATCAGTTCTTTATTCACTATGGCAACTTTAAAATACAAATACACTCTCCTATTTGCAGGGAGTGATTAACTACATAATCTATATACGATGTTGCTTAGAAGGAAGGAAAGTAAGTAAAGTTGCAGCTAGAAGGATGCAACAACAGCATATAGAAAAGTATTAAAAGCACCACATCTTACGCTGCGGTGCTTTTAAATTATATTCAATAGAAGTAGAACTATTTATTCTTCTTCTTATGACGATTCTTTCTCAAACGTTTTTTTCTTTTGTGCGTCGCAATTTTATGACGCTTTCTTTTTTTACCACAAGGCATACCAAGTCATTTTAAATAGTTAAACAATAATTTATTTTCTCAACTCAATGATTCGTTTGTTCAGTTCTTCCTTTGCTTGCGGAATGTTTACCAATTGCTTAGCTTTTTCGTAATAAACTATAGCATTGGCTTTATCTCCCTTAAGGTCGTATGATTCGGCAATATGAAATACTGCTTCTACATTGGTTGGTTCGGCCTTTAAAACGGCCAAGAAACGTTCAATTGCTTTATCGTATTGACCACTTTTTTTGCCACCAAGGCCTAAAACCATCTGACCATATACATTTCCGGGGTTGCGTTCAACCACTTCTCTCACCGGTAAAATCCCCTCCATAGGGTTGCTACTGATGTTTCCGAAAATATAACAAGCGCCTAGTCCAATCTTGCTAGAATCATTAGCAGGATTAATTTTCAAGGCGTTTTCTAAAAGAACTTTTGCACTACCAGCTAGCCATGTTTGCATGGCTGGCTCCGACGTTGCCATTAGGCGTTCTAAAAACAAGCGGGCGGCAAAGGTGAGGCTTTTTTCAGAATTTTCCAACTTAGATGCTTCTGCCGTATAATAAGCATAAGGTTCAAATGATTTAGCAGAGTCTTTCCAGAATCTTGCCAATTGATGATACACATGAATTTGTTGTTCATTTACATCACCACGTATAACTGAATTTTCTAATGCGGTGATTCTTTGTGCTTGGTCCGGGCTTAATTTTCCTTTCGCTTGGACCAATATATCTTTCTTGAAATCGATTTTTTCGGCAGAATGGTCGTGTCCGTCATTTTCAGAATGAGGAGTATTGGTTTTGTTGGGAACAGTTCTGCCACCAAAATACAATGCCAATAATAAAACAATGGATGCCGCAGCTACAATTAAAGGTGATTTTTTCACTTAGCCATATAATTTTGGCAAAGGTAACTTACTTACGCTTGCTTTTTACCTCACTTACAAATTCTTTAGCAGGTTTAAAGGCAGGAATGAAATGTTCGGGAATTTCTACGGCCACATTTTTCTTAATATTTCGGCCAATTTTTGCTGCTCTTTTTTTAGTGATAAAGCTTCCAAACCCACGTATATATATGTTCTGGCCTTGAGAAAGGCTGTCTTTTACCTCTTTAAACATGGTTTCTAAAGTAACCAAAACATCCACTTTTGGAATGCCTGTTTTTTCAGAAATGTTATTGATGAGATCCGATTTTCTCATTGTGGATGATTTATGACCATTTATGGCACTTAAAGTAAAATAAAATTACGAATTCTATTAGAAAGATATAACTATTTTCAGCAATTTTAGCTCCGTTCTTCAAATAATTCAACCACTTACAGTTATAAAATTGATGTTATATTTAACAAATAGACTTAAAAATTGAGCAATTCCCCAAAATATAGCGAGAAATTCATTGAAAAAAGGGCTAAAACCTTGTTTACTAAGTTATTAATGACTTGGAATGCCAAGCAGAATAAGCGCAATATGCCTTGGAAAGGCGAAAAGGATCCTTATAAAATATGGTTAAGTGAAATCATCCTTCAGCAAACAAGGGTAGAACAAGGGCTGGCCTATTACAATCGATTCATTGAAAAATATCCTAGCATCACTGATTTAGCCAATGCAAAAGACGAAAGGGTGTTTAAATTATGGGAGGGGTTGGGCTATTATACGCGATGTAGAAATATTTTAACTACGGCAAGGTATATTGCCTTTGAATTAGGAGGTGTTTTTCCAAATCAGTACGAGGAATTATTAGCATTAAAAGGAGTTGGGCCTTATACAGCAGCAGCCATCGCTTCTTTTGCTTATAATCAACCCTATGCAGTTGTAGATGGAAATGTGTTTAGGGTAATTGCACGTTATTTTGGAATAGATGATGCTACTGATACCAGCACCGGGAAGTTTTTTTTTACAAAGCTTGCAAATGAGTTGCTACCTATAAAAGAACCTGGTTTGTATAACCAGGCAATCATGGATTTTGGTGCTACTGTTTGTAAACCCGCTTTACCATTGTGTTCAACCTGTATATTCAACCAATCATGTGCTGCGCTTGCATTAGGAAAGGTGAATGTATTGCCGGTAAAAACAAAGTCAATCCAAAAAAAACACCGATGGTTCTATTATTTTATTTTTCATGTAGCCGGAAAAACAGCCATCATACAAAGAACCAATAAAGATATTTGGCAAGGCTTGCATGAATTTTATTTATATGAATCTTCTAAGGAAATAAAATGGAAAGACGCTGCTATCAGCAATTTTTTACAAGCGCAATTAGGCATTAAAGAAGCAACTGTTCTGAACATTTCAACACTTAAGAAGCAACAACTTACGCATCAACAGATTAATGGCCAGTTCATTGAAATCAAACTCCCATTTATACCCAAGTCTTTGATGGGTTTGGAATGGGTAAAGCAGACGATGCTTAAGCAATTGGCTTTCCCAAGATTTATTACTGCTTATTTCGAAGACCCGGTTTAACCCCATTTTTATTGTTGAATTTAGTTTTGTAATAAAAAAAGGGTATTTTTAATTGAGAATTCTTCCACACTTAAAACATATTAACATGCGTGGCGTAAACAAGGTAATGTTGATTGGTAATTTGGGCAAAGACCCCGATGTGCAACAGTTAGAAGGCAATATTGCTGTAGCTAAGTTTCCTTTGGCAACCACAGAAACCTATAAGGACCGAACAGGTAAATTGGTTTCTCAAACAGAATGGCATACAGTTGTTTTGTGGCGTGGTTTGGCCGAACTAGCTCAAAAATTCCTTCACAAAGGCAGTTTAATTTATGTAGAGGGAAGATTGAGAACAAGAAGTTGGGATGATAAAGAAGGGCATAAAAAATTTGCAACCGAAATAGTTGGAGACAATTTGATTATGTTAGATAAAAAAGCAGATGCTCCCGGTAGTGGTGGATTTGGAGAAGGTTTAGAAGGGTTTGGGGACTCGCCTAATTTATTGCCAGATCCTGGAGAATCTCTTCCATTTTAATGGATGATAATTGATATTTTTGTGATTGTAATAAAGCAAAGCTTCTAAAGCATTGTTTCTTTTTTAATTAAAGCACCCAGTTTTGGATTATCATTCGGTTATTGGATATTTATCATCAGTTCATACATTAGCAGCCATACAAGCGCAGGGTACCACTGTACTGATAATGTTATTGGTATGTTTATTGTTTCTTTCTTTTGTTTTAGCTGGTGCAGAAGTTGCTTTTTTTTCGCTGACCCATAAAGACATCAATGTTTTAAGGTCTAAACAACAACCCCCTTATCAGCGAATAGTAGATATGTTGGAAGAGCCCAAAGTGTTATTGGGTTCATTATTGATTGCCAATAGTTTTATCAATATCTCTATCATTATTATTTCCAACCTACTCATCGATCAAATGTTCAACTTCGAACAGTTCAATGCAGCTTGGGTAGAGTTTTTAATAAAAGTAATTGCAGTTTCATTTATTTTGGTACTCTTTGGTGAAGTAATGCCAAAGGTATTGGCAACACAAAACAATATTCGTTTTGCAAAAGACTTTGGTGGGATCATCCAGTTTTTAACCTACTTAACTTCAGGCTTAAGTAGAAGATTGGTTAAATATTCAGACATTGTAGAACGTAAGTTATCTTCAAGAGCCAATGGGGCATATAGTTTAGAAGAATTAGATCATGCCATTGATATTACTACAGAAAATACAGCATCAGAAAATGAAAAAAATATCCTCAAAGGAATTGTAAAATTCGGCAATATCACCGTTAAACAAGTAATGAAAACAAGGGTGGATGTTCATGGAATTGATGAGGAAACCAGCTTTGCTAAATTGGTTGAAACAGTTAGAGAATTGCATTATAGTCGTCTCCCGGTTTTTAAAGAAGAACTAGACAATGTAGTAGGAATGATTCATACAAAAGATCTCTTGCCATTTCTAGATGAGGCCAATAATTTTAATTGGCATAGCTTAATCAGGCCGCCCTATTTTGTGCACGAACAAAAATTAATTGAAGATTTGCTCAACGATTTTCAATCGAAGCGAATTCATTTTGCAGTTGTTGTAGATGAATTTGGCGGTACCAGTGGAATAGTTACGCTCGAAGATATTTTAGAAGAAATTATTGGTGATATCAAAGATGAATTTGACGAAGAAGAATTGGGCTATAAAAAATTAGATGAGCTGAACTATATATTCGAAGGCAAAACCATGATTAATGATGTTTGTAAAATCATGGGATTGGGAGCAGATACTTTTGAAGATTTAAAAGGAGAGAGTGATTCATTGGCTGGATTGGTTTTAGAAATTGCTGGAGAAATTCCTTTAGCTGCAACTGTGTTAAGTGCTGGCGATTTTGAATTTACTGTATTGGAAGTTGCTAAAAACAGGATTAATAAAATTAAAGTGTCCATTAAAAATATGTTGAATGAAGCATAATCATTCTGTATTGATTGAAAAGAATTGTAGTTAAATGAGAAAAACAGATCAGGTAACATTAACTACAATAATAGCTTGCTTAATTTTTTTAGCATGCAATAGTCCATTCACTCCAAAGCCAGTTGGTTATTTTGCCATCCCATTTCCTGCAAAAAAATACCAATTGTTTAATCTGCCTGGTTATCCCTATACTTTTGAATATCCTGTTTATGCCAATATATCAAAAGACAGTACCTTCTTTGAACAGACAGCAGAAAACCCTTGGTGGATCAATATCAATTTCCCTTCTTTTAATGGGAAAATATATGTGAGCTATAAATCAATAGGCGTAAACCGTTTTGATACACTTGTAAAACAATCATTTGCCCTTACTGGTAAGCATACCAGTAAAGCCTATTCAATTGATGATTCATTGATCAATACCAGCAATGGTATTCATGGTGTTTATTTTACAGTAGGAGGCGATGTGGCAACTGCCAACCAGTTTTTTTTAACAGATTCTGCCAATCATTTTTTTAGAGGAGCACTTTATTTCGACGCTACCCCCAATGCCGATTCTTTAGGAATAGTCAACCAATTTTTAATGGAAGATGTTAAACATTTGATTAATAGTTTTAAATGGCGCAAGAACCAACCCTAGTTGATTATTCGCCTATCTTTACATAAATCGAATTCACGCATGATAGCAATAGACCATGTACTGGTAAGTGACGAAGTGGTATCCGAACAATTTGTTTGCGATCTTAATAAATGCAAGGGTGGCTGTTGCGAAGATGGAGATGCAGGCGCTCCAATGGAAAAATGGGAATTAAAAAAACTCGATGAATTTTATGAAGTAATTAAGCCTTATATGACAAAAGAAGGCATTGCCGAAATTCAAAGGGCGGGTAAATATGTATATGATCAAGAATTTGGTTGGGTAACTCCAACCATTGATGGTGGTATTTGTGCTTATGGTTTAAAAGACAAAAAGGGCATTATTCATTGTGGAATTGAACAGGCTTATAATGATGGAAAACTAGATTGGAAGAAACCGGTGAGCTGCCATTTGTTTCCAATACTCACCAAAAAAAGCAAAAAAGATCCTGATATTGAATATGTGAATTATCAACCAAGAACTGATTTGTGTAAATCGGGTTGTAATTTGGGAAAAAAACTAAAACTGCCTGTATATATTTTTTTAAAAGATGCTTTGATTAGAAAATACGGTGAGCAATTTTACGAAGCATTGTCTGCCACTGCCGAGCAGATGAAAAAACAATCATCCCATGAATAATACTGCTGCTTCATTTTTAGCAAAAAGCACTGTCAAGGCTGCTGATTTAGACCATCGGAGAAAAATCAATTTTAATATTGGTAAATACAATGCTGTTGTGCCTATCGGTAAGCAACAGTTTACCGATGTAATGGCTGCTCGTGAATTGGCAAAGAATAAAAAATGGGATGCAATTGAAAATTTAGATAAGTATTTACTAGAATTTGAGCAAAAAATAACTGCAAGAGGAGCAAAAGTACTTTGGGCCGAAACAGGAGATCAAGCATTGGACTATATAGGAGCAATTTGCAAACAGGCCAATTGTAAAACTTTGGTGAAGAGCAAGAGCATGGTAACCGAAGAAATTCATTTAAATAGTTATCTCGAATCGAATGGCATTGAAAGTGTGGAAACCGATTTAGGAGAATATATTCAGCAATTAGATGGCGAAGCGCCCTATCATATTGTAACGCCAGCTATGCATAAAAGCAAAGAAGATGTTGCAAAATTATTTGCTCAAAAGCTAGGAACTCCGGGTGGACTAACTCCAGAAGAACTTACATTGGTAGCAAGAAAAAAATTGCGAGAGAAATATGTTCAGGCCGAAGTAGGTGTTACCGGTGCTAATTTTATTTTACCTGATATAGGTGCCATTGCAGTAACTGAAAACGAAGGGAATGCTCGCTTGAGTTGTGCTTGGCCTAAAACACATATAGTAATAGTAGGGATAGAAAAAGTAATTCCATCGGTACACGACTTGTCTTTATTTTGGCCATTGCTATCTACTTATGGAACAGGTCAAAAAGTTACGGTATACAATACCATTATTGCAGGCCCTAAACAAGCCAACGAAACAGATGGTCCTGAAGAAATGGTGGTGATTTTATTAGACAATGGCAGAACCAATTTATTGGCCAACCCTACTGCAAGAGAAGCGCTGTATTGTATCAGATGCGGTGCTTGTTTAAACGCATGTCCAGTATATAAAAATATCGGTGGTCATGCATATGAAACTACGTATAGTGGGCCAATTGGAAAAGTGATTACCCCTTATTTAAGCGGAATGGATGATTACAAGCATTTGAGTTATTCTTCTTCGCTTTGTGGTAATTGTACAGAAGTATGTCCGGTAAAAATCAATTTGCACGAATTATTATTAGATAATCGTCATGAATCGGTAATGCAAGGAACCAGCACCATTGCCGAAAGATTGGCTTGGAAAGTTTGGAAAACAGCGAGTTTAAATCGGTTTATGATGAATGCTGCCAATTCAAAAATGAAAAACTGGGTAGTTAATAAAGTATTTAAAGGATGGACTGCCCATAGAGCTGAATTGGATTTTAGTAAGCAAACGTTTAATGAACGTTGGAAGCAAACCCATGACTAATAAGGGTTCTACTATATTGGTGTACAGTGTATCAAACACAGAACGCCTACGCTATATTGTTGATCTTGTTTTCGATTCAAAAGCAACAATTACGGATTCCATTGATACTTGTATTCAATTTGAAGGGTTAATAATCAATTATTCCAACAAATTATTTCCGTCAACAAATAATCTAACCTCGCAAAAGGAACAAACAGAAGAAATATCAACTGATAGTACTACTTCAGCATTTGATAATCAGGTAATACAAATAATACCACAAGGGTTATTGAATCAAGAAAACATTGCTGTTCAATCAATCGAATGTTTTGAATGGGAGGGCTTAACTGCATTTTTTAAAACTGCAGAAAACAGTTTAATGCCCTTTGATCTTTTTGCAGCATCTTTTTATTTAATCAGTCGCTACGAAGAATATTTACCGCATACTAAAGATGATTTAAATCGATTTGAGCATACCAATAGCTTGGCTTATCAGCAAAACTTTCTTCATCTACCATTAATTCAATTATGGTGCAATAAATTATTTGAAAAATCAGGCCTTCAACAGCATTTGTTGCAACCAAGATTTTCATTTAAGCCCACCTACGATATTGATATAGCGTATAGTTACCGGTATCATACTGTTGCAAGAAATGTAGTTGGTTTTTTTAAAGATTTGTTTAAACTAGATAATGCTGCGGTGATCGAAAGGCTTCAAGTACTGGAATCTATTCAAAAAGATCCTTATGATATATATGAATGGTTGGATTTGTTGCATGATAGCTTACATTTAAAACCAATCTATTTTTTTCTGCTTGCAGCCGATAGAAAGGGATTGGATAAAAATATCAACCCCAAGCATCCTGCCATGCTTCATTTATTGCAACAACATGCAGTAAAATATACAATAGGCATTCATCCATCCATTCAATCAAATTTAAAGCCATCATTGCTAAAGAGCGAAATCAAAACAATGGAAACAATGGTTGGCAAATCAATTACTTCATCACGCAATCATTATATACAAATTCAATTTCCAAAAAGTTTTGAGCAATTGATCGAAGCAGGTATTACCGATGATTATTCTATGGGTTATCCTACTATTAATGGATTCCGTGCATCTTATTCTAAATCATTCAACTGGTTTAATCTATCAAATAATTGCATTACCCCATTAATGATTCATCCTTTTTGTTATATGGATTCAACGGCTATTTTTCAAGAAAGGGTTACACCGCAAAAAGCAGGGCAAGATTTGCAATATTATTATGATACCGTAAAATTAG
>CANGTR010000076.1 GCA_947456855.1 Sphingobacteriia bacterium
AAAATGCCAACCAGGGTTCTTTATCCAATATCAGAGTTTAATACCAATCAAAATAATGTACCTAAAGATGTAGATAAGTTTAAGTCGCTTATCTTCTGGGCTAAATAATTATTATTTTAAATTGAATCATTATGAAGTTATTTTATAAAATATTTTTTTGTAGTACTGCTGCTTTACTTCTTACAAGTTGTTTAAAAGATGATAGAAATTTAATTGATCCAGCAAATACAAATAATGTGATAGAATTTGCAAATACTGCAAATTTAACATCACCTACTACTAGTAGATACCCATTGTTGAGTGTTAATATACCAATGCAGCCATCTGTTACCTATAATGCGGTAATTAGTTATTCGGGTGCTAATAATGCACCAGAGGATATAACTGTGGAGGTAGAGCTTGCTAGTCCTGCTATTTTAACAGCATACAATACACAAAACAGAACTTCGCTTGTACCAACTCCTTCAACGCTGTATTCATTACCACAAACAAAAGTAGTTATACCAAAAGGTGCTAGGCAAGTAAACTTCCCCATTGTTTTTACGAATTCTAATCTATTGTTTGGTCAGGGGTACGCTTTGGGGTTAACTATTAAATCTGTTAGCCCGAATAATCATATTGTAAGTGGTAATTTCAATACAATGTTATTTTCATTGAGTGGAATTAATGCATTAGATGGAATCTATACCCTAAAATATAGATTTGGTACAAATGACCGTAACTATGATGTTACACCTGTAACTTGGTTCTATAGTGATGTAACTTTAGTAACTGCTTCGGTTAATACAAGTACCATGCGTAACCTAAATGCAGGCACTTCAATTACAACTGGTGTTCATGCAGCTACAAGTTTAGGTCTCCCAACATCTATTCCTACATTTGTTCCATTATTAACATATGATCTTACCAGTTTAAGAATAACTAACGTAACCAATAATACCACAACGAGTACAAGAACTGCATTGCCAAATCCATTGGTAACCGATAATCGATTAGATGCTACTTCTAAAACAGTTTTTGCATCTTTCTTATTAAGAGAAACTGGCAGACCAGATATGATTATTAATGATACATTGATTTATAAATCACCTAGATAATAAAATATAGTATCCGTGTATTTTTTAAAAGCTGTCTCATTTTAATGACAGCTTTTTTTATGCATACTCTTCTAAAATTCAATAATTGAACTTATTTTGTGCTCTCATATTTTTAAAGTAAATAAACAGATGAAAAAATTATTCTTTTTTTGCCTTCTCCTCTTATCTAGTAACTTAAAAGCCCAAGACAATCAAGCTACCATTCTTAAAAAAGAACTAGAAGCAAAAACAATTGCAAAAGATCCAAAAGACACAGCAAATAAAACTTGGAAAAAAGGAGGATTCTTTTCTCTGAACTTATCCCAGAGTTCATTGTCCAACTGGGCAGCAGGTGGTGAAGATTATGCATTCTCAGTCAACACTGCTTTTAGTGGGTTTGCATTTTATAAAAAAGGCAAACATCAATGGGATAACACAATTAATATCAATTTAGGATATATCAATAATACCAGTTTAGGCGCCAGAAAAAACGACGACCGTTTTGATATCGTATCAAAATATGGGCATGAAATTAATGATAAATTAAATTTTAGTACGCTGTTTAATATTCGATCTCAGTTTTTTGATGGTTATAATTTTCCAACTGCAACAACTCAAGTATTGAACTCGGCTTTCATGGCACCTGGATATATTTTATTGGGTTCTGGTTTGGATTATAAGCCAGTAAAAAACCTTTCTATATTCTTTTCTCCATTAACCGCTCGTTGGGTAATTGTAAACAATGATAGCTTATCTAAAGTTGGCGCATATGGTGTTACTCCTGGTTCTAAAAGTTTGTTTCAGTTAGGCGCTTTTGCTTCCATTAATTACAAAGCAAATATCAACAAGAATGTTAGTTATATAGGAAAGTTGGATTTGTATTCGGATTATTTAATGAATCCACAAAATGTGGCGATCAATATGAATAATTTATTTGCAGTTAAAATTTCAAATGTACTTTCTGTAACATATAGTTTGGATTTGATTTATGACGATAACATTCGATTATTTGGACCAAACAAAAATGCGCCGCGTTTGCAATCAAAATCGATCATTGGTGCAGGTTTATTGGTTAAATTATAGACTGTATTGTGTTGACTCAATCGCTGCTATTATGATGATGAAATAAAATGAGTAATAAAAAATTAATTGTTATAGGTGGTGGTGCTGCAGGATTTTTCTGTGCAGTGAATGCTGCGAGGTTAAACCCAGCTTTAAAAGTCATTTTATTAGAGAAATCTGCTAAACTATTGTCTAAGGTAAAAGTAAGTGGCGGCGGTAGATGCAACACTACTCATGCCTGTTTTGAAATTCCTTTATTGGTTAAAAAATATCCAAGAGGAGAGCAGTTCTTAAAAAAGGCTTTTCATTTATTTGATACCAATAATACCATTGAATGGTTTGCTGAAAGAGGAGTTACGTTGCATACAGAATCTGATGGAAGGATGTTTCCTGTTACCAATAATTCACAAACAATTATTGATTGTTTATTAAAAGAAGCCAATAAATACAAAGTCGACATTTTAATGCAGACTGAAGTAAAAAGTATTGAATTTAATAATGATCAGTTTGCATTAAGCATTGCTGGATCAAAAAAATTAATGGCTGATTTCGTTTGTATAGCTTGTGGAGGTTATCCTAAAACAGACATGTTTCAATGGTTAACAAAAACGGGTCATACCATCAATAATCCAGTGCCGTCTCTATTCACATTTAATATTCCCAAACACCCAATTACCGAATTAATGGGATTAAGTGTGTCCAACGCCAAAGTAAAAATTGCTGGAACAAAATTAATTGAACAAGGTCCATTGTTAATAACACACTGGGGTTTGAGTGGCCCGGTTGTTTTAAAATTATCTGCATGGGGTGCAAGGCAGTTGGCGGAAATGAATTATCAATTCTCCATTTTAGTAAATTGGTTGGGAACTACCAACGAAGCGGAACTTCGTCAGGAATGGGCTGGTTATAGAGATCAGTTTTCTTCCAATAAAATTGGCAATAAACATCCATTTGAATTACCCAATCGTTTGTGGTTATTCTTATTGTCTTTTGCTGGCATCGATATAGACACAAGATGGGGCGAATTAAAGTCAGCAGAGCAAAATAAATTAATTCAATTACTCACCAATCATTTGTTTGAAGTAAAAGGAAAAACTACTTTCAAAGAGGAGTTTGTTACTGCTGGAGGGATTCAATTAAATGAAATCAATGCTCAAACAATGGAGAGTAAACTACAATCTAATTTATTTTTTGCAGGAGAAATCATAGATGTGGATGGCATTACTGGTGGGTTTAATTTTCAAAATGCTTGGACAAGTGGATGGATTGCAGCCAACACAATTGCCCAGCGGTAGTTAAAAATTCCCAACCCATAAAGTTGACCGTGGTGCATAATTGCATCTATTTCAAGTAGGCAACTGTGCTCAGCAGGTCTTTTTTATTTATTTCCATTAAATGTCTCCGCCTTCTACCCAAGCAATGAACAGCTTGTAGCCCAAGGCGAAAATAACTGCACCGGTAAACAAGCCTATAAATCCCGAATAAATGAATCCCCCCAAAGAACCGATTAATAAAATCGGCATTGGTACAACCGACCCCTTTGATAGCAACCAAGGTTTGATAAAATTATCAGAAAGACCAACTAAAAGCATCCAAATGGTTAATGCAGTTGCGGTGAAAGAACTCAATGAAGTCCATGCATATATGATTACCCCTAGTGTAACCGGCAATAACCCAATTTGAGTGATTCCTAGAATAAAACAAAACAAAGTGAGTAATCCTGCTGCGGGAATACCTGCAGCAAATAAACCAATTGCTGCTAAACTGCTTTGAATAATTGTAACACCGAATACACCTTTTATAACACTTCTTATGGTTGAAGCTGCAATACTGGTCATATCGGATTTTGTTGACCCCATTAATCGATGGAATAATTTTCTTGAAAAGCTAGAAGCATTGTCTGTAAAAGCTAAAAAAATACCACAGATAATGATTGAAAATATCATTAGAAAAACACCTTTTCCTGCACTGGTAATTATAGCCAGGCTAAAATCTAAAATTTTTGAAGTTATATCAGCATTCTTTTGAATAAATAATTCAAGATTGTCATTGGCTTCACTCCATGTGGAATGTAATTTTGATCCAATAATTGGCCAAGATTTTACCTTTTCTGGAACAACAGGTAAACTTAATTCATGCTTGTTGTATAATTCGGTTAAGTGTTTGATTTCCGCAGTCATTTTAACACTTAAAAACCCTGCAGGTAGGATGATTAGTAATAGAAAAAACAAAGTGATGATTATAGCTGCTAAGTGGTCTCTTCCTTTTAACTGCTTTTTTAAATGATTGAAAACTGGAAAAATGGCCACGGCCAAAATACAACCCCATAATAAAGGGGTAATAAATGGTTCAATAATCTTGAAACACCAACCAAACAAGAGAATTAGTGCAATTAAACGAATAACTGTTTCAATAAAATGTTTTGAGTTGATAGTTGACTTTGTAGTAGGGGTATCCATGCAGCAATATTTGTGTTCAAGAATAAATGTAGCAAATTCATATTAATTTGGTAAATTAGGTTTAAATATGATTTATGCGAAAAGTAAGCCATATACTCTCTAGAAAAGGCAATCAGGTAGTGAGTGTAAACCCAGACACTACTGTCATTGAAGCTTTGCAAATAATGTCGGAAAAAAATATAGGGTCTTTGGTTGTTTTAAAGAACGATCAGTTTGTGGGAATTCTTACTGAGCGTGATTATTCTCGTAAAGTAATTTTAATGGGAAGGCATTCAAGTGAAACCCCGGTAAATGAAATCATGACTGTAGATTTCCCGCCCGTTTTGCTGTCTGATACAGTGGAAAAATGCATGCAATTAATGTCTTCTAAGCATATACGTTACCTTCCAGTAATAGATCAGGGGAAATTGGCAGGTATTATTTCTATCAATGATGTGGTTACCGAAACTATTTTAAATCAGCAGGACACCATTTCTCAATTGCAGAATTATATACAGTCTTGAGGAATTGATTAGAACGTGTTGAAATTAAAATATATTTATATATCTTCTCTTATTTGGTGAATTAATGCTCAATCAGCATAAAAAAGGTTTAAAAAAAGCCTTTTTTCATTTAATTATGGTGCTTGATTTGCCAATTTTATTACCTTTGCCGCCCGATTAAAACCATCGGATTTTTTTATGAATTTAATTAACAAACAACTAAACGCAGATGCTCAGGAGAATGCGGCAGCAACAGAAGCTGTTGACCTTCCTACTGCGACAACAAATGCACCTGAAGTTGCGCCAGTTATTGAAACTGCGCATGACGATTTTGATTGGAGTATCGACAAGCGTAATGTTAGCCATTATGCAGAAGCTGAACGTGTTAAGTACGATAAAGTGTACGACAACACATTCATTCAAATTGAAGATGCAGAAATCGTAAAAGGATTGGTAGTTGCTTTAACTAAAACTGATGTTGTAATCAATATCGGATTTAAAAGTGATGGCTTAGTTTCTTTAAACGAATTCCGCGATGTACAAGGTTTGAAAGTTGGTGATGAAGTAGAAGTTATGGTGGTAGAAAAAGAAGACCGTTTAGGTAATCTTCACTTGAGCCGTAAGTCTGCAAGAATCTTCCGTGCTTGGGAAAGAATTGTTGAAGTACACAAAACAGGAGAAGTAGTTACAGGTACAGTTACAAGCAAAACCAAAGGTGGTTTAATTGTAGATGTATTTGGAATGGAAACTTTCTTGCCAGGTTCTCAAATTGATGTGAAGCCTGTTACAGACTACGATCAATTTGTTGGTAAAACAATGGAATTTAAAGTAGTTAAAATCAACGAAACAATTAAGAATGCCGTTGTATCTCACAAAGCCCTAATTGAAAGTGATATCGAAGCACAACGTGCAGAGATCATGAGTAAGTTAGAGAAAGGACAAGTATTAGAAGGTGTTGTTAAAAACATCACTGATTTTGGTGCTTTCATGGACTTAGGTGGATTAGACGGATTGTTATACATCACTGATATTTCATGGGGTAGAATTTCTCACCCAGGTGAAGTAGTTAAAATGGATCAGAAATTACAAGTGGTTGTTTTAGATTTTGATGATGATAAAAAACGCATCAGCTTAGGATTAAAACAATTAACTCCACATCCTTGGGATGTGTTGCCAACTGATTTGGCAGAAGGTACAGTTGTAAAAGGTAAAGTGGTGAATATTGAAGATTACGGTGCGTTCCTTGAAATTCAACCAGGTGTTGAAGGATTGGTGCACGTTTCTGAAATCACTTGGGCCAATACACCAATCAATGCAAAAGAATTCTTCAAATTAGGAGATGAGCATGAAGCAAAAGTGGTAACCTTAGATAAAGACGCTCGTAAGATGAGCTTGAGCATCAAGCAAATGAGCCAAGATCCTTGGAATACCATCGAAAATAAATTCCCTGAAAACAGTAAGCACAAAGGTTTGGTGAAAAACATCACTCCATATGGTGTATTTGTTGAAATGGAACCAGGTATTGGTGGAATGATTCATATCAGCGATTTAAGCTGGTTGAAGCGTTTCAATCACCCATCAGATTATACCAAAGTAGGTGAGCAGATTGATATCATCATCTTAAGCATCGATAAGGAAAATCGCAAATTGCAATTAGGTCATAAGCAATTAGAAGAAGATCCTTGGAATGCTTTAGAAGAAACATTCGCAATAGGTTCGATTCACGAAGGCACAGTTACCCGTAAAGACGATAAAGGTGCTTTGGTACAATTACAATATGGTTTAGAAGGATTTGCCCCTAACCGTCATCTAAACAAAGAAGATGGTTCTCAGGTTAAAGCCGATGAAACTGCACAGTTTGTTGTAATTGAATTTGATCGCAATGAAAAGCGCATCGTTTTAAGTCATGCCCGTATTTGGGAGCAGCATATTGCAGAAGAGAAAGAAGTAGCTAAGAAAGAAGCAAAAGCTGAGTCTGACAATACCAAGAAAGCAGTTAAAAACATCCAAGCTAAAGTAGAAAAATCTACTTTGGGTGATTTAGGTGCTTTGGCAGAAATTAAAGCAAAATTGCAGGAAGGAGAGGGTGATACCAAGTAATATCACCTAAAGTTGAAATAGAAAAGGCTGTCCCATACAAGTGGGATGGCCTTTTTAGCTATAAATTAACGCTGGAAAAGCTAAATAAAGGGGGAACACTTTATAAATTGCCATTTTATGCTTAATTTCGCCAACTTTATGGGTAGAATTATATTGTTTTTTGGGTTGATTTTGGGCCTTAGCGCTTGTTCTAGTAAAATGAGTAAAATCATGAAGAGCAAGGACTATGAGTACAAATACAAAATGGCCGAACAATATTATGCCAATAAAAAATACCAGGAAGCACAAAAGCTCTTTGAAGACGTTTTCCCATTTTTAAAAGGTTCTACTAGATATGAGGATATGTACTATAAATATGCATACGCTTATTTCTACAATAAAGACTTTTTAAATGCAGAGAATTTGTTTAAAAGCTTTGTTGAAAATTTTCCGGCAAGCACAAAAAGCGAAGAGTGCGAATACATGAGGGCATTCTGCTTTTTTAAACAATCACCTAAAGTAGAATTGGATCAAACCAATACCAATAAAACAATGGGTTTAATGCAGGCTTTTATTTCTACCCATCCTAGCTCTCCAAGAGTAAAAGAGGCGTCTGAAATAATTGATCAATGTAGAGAAAAACTAGAGTTGAAAGATTATAAAAGTGCAGAGTTGTATTATAATCTTGGATTTTATAAGGCAGCTGCTATTGCATTTGGCAATGTAGCAGATAATTTTCCGGATTCAAAAAAATCGGATGAATATAAGCTACAAGTAATTAAAGCATATTATGAATATGCTAAAATGAGTTATGAAGAAAAACAAAAAGAACGTTACGAAAAAGTATTATCAGAATGCAGTGATTTTGCAGAACGTTTTAATGAAAGTAAATATTTAGAAGAAGTTAATAAATACAAAACACAAACCCTTAACATACTTAAATCAGGCAAAAAATGAGCAAATTAAGAAGGCAAATGAGTGCCAACACGCCTAGTGTTGTAGAAACCAAAAGCCTAATCTCTATAAAAGAGAAAACAGGTAATTTGTATGAGTCTATTGCTATCATAGCAAGAAGGGCCAATCAAATCAATGTTACATTGCGCGAAGAATTGCACAATAAATTGGAAGAATTTGCTAGCCATACAGATAGTTTGGAAGAAATTCATGAGAACAAAGAACAAATTGAAATTTCTAAAGCATACGAGAAGATGCCCAATCCAGCTATTTTAGCTACCCAGGAATTTATGGAAAATAAAATTTACCATAGAAGGAATGCCGAGAACGATTTGTTTAGATAAGCTAAATCTTTTCAAAAATTATACAAACGACAGTATTTTACTGTCGTTTTTTGTTACTTTGAAGCAAGAACCATTAAATCAATACTTCAATGCGTAAATCTTATTTATCAATCATTGTTGTTTTTTTATTGATATCCATTAATGCTTCTGCACAAGATTTAAGGGCAAAAGTGACCGTTCTGTCTGGTAGAATTAACTCAACCATTGATAAGAAGATTTTCACAACCCTGCAATCTCAGTTGAATACTTTGATGAACAATAGAAAGTGGACAAATGATGTATTCAAGGAAAATGAAAAAATTGAATGCAGTTTTATTTTAAACTTAGAGAGTATTGTAGAGCCCAATGTTTATAAAGCTTCTCTTACAGTTCAAGTTGCGAGGCCAGTTTATAATACATCCTATCAAGCAGCATTGGTGAATTTCATTGATCCTGAAGTTACATTTAAATACATAGAGTTTCAGCCTGTAGAGTTTAATGAAAATAGGATACAGGGTACAGATGCTGGAGTGGCCAATCTATCCGCCATTTTTGCTTTTTATGCATACATGTTGGTTGGCTTAGATTATGATTCTTTTTCGCCAAAAACAGGAGATCAATATTATCGAAAAGCACAGAACATTGTAAACAATGCACCCGAAGGTAAAGGGATTAGTGGTTGGAGGGTTTTTGATGGATTGCGAAACCGCTATTGGCTGAATGAAAACTTAATCAATAGCAGGTACAATATAATACATGATGTTATTTATAGCTATTATCGATCTGGTTTAGATAAAATGGTGGAGAATGAAAATGAAGCAAGGGCAAACATGCTTCAATCTCTGCAGCAGCTCTTTGCTTTTAATAAAGAGAATCCAAATACCATGATTGTACAATTTTTCATGCAAGGAAAATCAACGGAGATCATCGGTATTTTTAAGAAAGGATCAGTAGATGAAAAAGCAAAATTGGTTGAATTGATGAATACCTTGGATGTTATTAACGCAACTAAATACAAACAAGAATTACAATGAGAAAAATAGGATATTTCTTTTTGCTTGCTCTACTATTTGCTTGTAATAGTAAAAACAATTCAAATAAGGATCAACAAATTATTCCTATCAATCAAATGCGTGAAATTGTTTGGGATATGTTGAAGGCAGATGAATATTATATTAGAATTAGCGCAATAGATTCTCTTGATAAAACGCAAACTGGTAATTTAAAATTATACGATCAAGTGTTTAAAGCCTATGGCATATCCAAAAAACAATTTTATAATAGTTATCAGTATTATCAGGCACATCCGGCATTATTTAAAACATTGATTGATTCTGTTGATGCATTGTCTAGTCGTCAAAGAGCAATTCCTCAAACAAAATAAATATCCAATGAATAAAGTATACAAAACTGCCACTGATGCAATTCATGATATTCCAAATGGAGCAACAATTATGTTGGGAGGCTTTGGATTAAATGGCATTCCTGAAAATAGCATTCAAGCATTGGTAGATAAAGGCATTACTAATTTAACATGTATTTCTAATAATGCTGGAGTAGATGATTTTGGTTTAGGCTTGTTGTTAAAAACAAGACAGGTAAAAAAAATGATCAGTAGCTATGTTGGTGAGAATGCAGAATTTGAAAGACAATTATTAAGTGGAGAATTAGAAGTAGACTTGGTTCCGCAAGGAACACTTGCAACAAGAATTGAAATGCGTGCAATGGGTATTCCTGCATTTTTTACTCCTGCAGGCTATGGAACTGAAATTGCCATTGGAAAAGAAGAGCGGGCTTTTGATGGTAAAAACTATTTAATGGAGCATTGGTTGAGAGCTGATTTTGCCATTGTTAAAGCTTGGAAAGGAGATACGATGGGAAACCTGGTTTTTAGAAAGTCCACAAGAAACTTTTCTACTTCAATGGCCAAAGCTGGGGATATTACCATTGTTGAAGTAGAAGAATTGGTAGAGCCAGGTGAGATTGATCCAGACCAAGTTGATGTGGCTGGTGTATATGTGCACAGAATATTCCAAGGAGCTAACTACGAAAAGCGAATTGAAAAAAGAACGGTACGTTTGGTTTAATTAATTGCATTCATTTAGTAAAGCTTACAAATAAAATAATCAAATGGCATTGGATAAATACGGTATAGCAAAAAGAATTGCTCAAGAATTGAAAGATGGCATGTATGTTAATTTGGGAATTGGAATTCCAACATTGGTATCCAATTATATTCCCAATGGGATGGAAGTGGTTTTTCAAAGCGAGAATGGTATTTTGGGAATGGGCCCATATCCAGAAGAATCCTTGATAGATGCTGATTTAATTAATGCAGGCAAAGAAACGGTAACCGTAATTGCTGGCGGTGCTTTTTTTGATAGTGCTGAAAGTTTTGGTATGATCAGGGCTGGTAAAATAGATTTAACTGTTTTAGGCGCAATGGAAATAAGTGAAAATGGGGATATAGCCAATTGGAAAATTCCAGGAAAAATGGTGAAAGGAATGGGTGGGGCAATGGATTTAGTTGCAAGTGCTCAACATATTATTGTTGCCATGATGCACACCAATCCTAAAGGGGAAAGTAAATTATTGCCCGCATGTACGTTGCCATTAACGGGTTTAAGATGTGTAAAAAAAGTAGTTACAGAATTGGCTGTATTGGATATTACTTCAAATG
>CANGTR010000077.1 GCA_947456855.1 Sphingobacteriia bacterium
CATTTTTCTGATTTCAGCTGTATTGAATTTTGGAACCAATGACTATTATATTGGTAATGATTTGCATAGAGCTTTGTATATCCCTTCCTATACTGCGGCTGCTTGGTATCATAAAAAATTAGCACCTGCTTTACAGGCTGATTTGCAAAAAGCATTGAAAGAATCAGAAGAGTTTGCAATAGGTGCTTATGCTTCAGCATTAATTAAAGGGGGGTGGATGTCTGCATCAGAAAAAGAAGCTATTGCAGAAAAAATGAGTTATTATACTGGGCTTTCTAAAGAGTATATTTTACAAAGTAATTTAAGGGTAGAAGAAAATAAATTCTACAAAGAATTAAGAAGAAAAGATGGCTTAACCATTGGCAGATTAGATGCCCGTTTTACTGGAAGAGATATAGATGATGCAGGGGAGAGCAATAGCTTTGATCCTTCATTTGCAAATATTGATGGCCCTTTTACCGCTACCATTAACGATTATTTTCAAAAAGATTTGAATTTTAAAGAAGAAGCGGGGTACAATATTTTTGGTGACGTTGGTCCTTGGAACTACAACAATGTTCAAAATCAATTTTTAAATGTGGCAGAAAGTTTAAGGGATGCAATGGCTAAGAATCCTGCATTAAAAGTATATGTAGGATTTGGCTATTATGATTTTGCCACGCCTTATTTTACTGCGAAATATGATATAGAACATATGTTTTTAAGGCCAGAACAAAGAAAGAATGTGCATTCTTATTTTTATGAATCTGGGCATATGTATTATATCCATAAACCATCTTTAATCAAGTTTAAAAAAGATGTAGATGATTTCTTTGAATTGAGTAAGGGGAATTAATGAATTAGTTTTTTCGCTTCTTTTTGTTTGAATCGAAAGGCTTCATATTAAAATCTGGAATTAACAAAGAGTCATCCAATGGTCTTGCAAGTGGAATATCTTGGTATTGTTGGCTAGGAGGATTATTCTTAAGTTTTAGACGCTGGGTTTGGTTTTGTTTTGGAGATGAAATTCCTAGGCTTGCTTTATTAACTGAATCTGGAATTAAAATAGTCATTCTATCTAAATTTGATTCATATATATCAAAGCCATTTTTATTATTTCCTTTAAGTTTAGATTGTAAGCTTGGATCATTCTTTTGCAATGCATTGGGCATTGCTCCTTTTGGAAAAATTTGTTCTGGTATTGTATCCTTATTTCCTTGATTCAATTTAATAACCGGCCTTGATTGAGCAACACTCAGTTTTATACCAAAACATAGTAAAAACAAAAGATTAGAAATTTTCATACAATAAATTTAAGAAATACCAATTATTATACAAATGGCTATGGTATAAATATTGTTAAATTTGCGCTATGACTATGGCTATTTTACTCCAATCATTTATACAAGATATTTGGAAATGGGTAAATCATTTGGACCAGGCCTTATTGCTGAAAATCAATACAGTTTATACAAATGGCTTTCTTGATACTGTTTATCCTTGGTATCGTGAGGGGGGTACATGGTATCCATTGTATTTATTCCTCATTGTTTTTAGTTTACTCAATTTTAAACAGAAAGCTTTCTCTTGGATATTGTTTATTGTAGCAACCTTGGTATTAACAGATCAGATAAGTAGCTCTTGGATAAAACCATTCTTTGAAAGACCAAGACCCTGTCGTGATCCATTGTTAATGAGTCAGGTTAGAATGTTGCTCAATGGTTGTTCAGGAGGATATAGTTTCACTTCTTCTCATGCCACCAATCATTTTGGTTTTGCCATTTTTGTTTATGGAACTTTGGGCCACTTGATTGGAAAGTGGAAGTATGTATTATTGATTTGGGCAGCAAGTATTTGTTACGGACAGGTTTATGTTGGGGTACACTATCCATTGGATGTTATTGGGGGAGCTTTATTAGGGATATTGATTGGTTGGGTTATGTGTAAATTTTATAACAATAAAGTAGGATTGATTGAATATGATCTCCAATAAACAATTCTATACAATTATTGCTTTGTGCATTTTCACTTATTTATTAGGCATGTTTTGCATTCCTTTAATGGATATCGATGCATCTCAATATGCATCCATTAGCAGAGAAATGCTGGAACGGAATAGTTTTTTACAAGTCTATGATTTGGGCAAAGATTATTTGGATAAGCCACCCATGTTGTTTTGGTTGTCTGCGTTGAGTATGAAGATTTTTGGTGTATTTGATTGGGCGTACCGACTACCTTCGGTAATATTAATGATCGCTGCGATATATGCTACCTATCAGTTGGCATCCATCTTCTATGAAAAAGCGATTGCACAATTAAGTGCATTGGTCTTAGCAAGTTCTCAAGCATTGTTTTTAATGTCTCATGATGTTAGAACCGATACCATGTTAATGGGGTGGGTGGTCTTAAGTATTTGGCAATTGGCTAAATGGTATCAAACAAATAAATGGCTGAATTTTTTTATTGCATTTGTTTTTATCGGATGCGGCATGATGACCAAGGGCCCTATTGCTTTAATGGTACCTGGGTTTGCATTTCTCAGTCATTTTGTAGTTCAGCGTAATTGGAAACAGTTTTTCCGATGGGAGTATTTAATTGGGGTGCTTATTATAGCTATTATGCTTATTCCGATGAGTATCGGATTGTATCAGCAATATGATCTTCATCCAGGCAAATTGATCAATAATATACCAATACAATCAGGCTTACGGTTTTATTATTGGACCCAAAGTTTTGGAAGGTATACCGGCGAAAACTTTTACCACGAGATGAGCTACTTTAGTTTTCTATTGGAGAATATGCTTTGGAGCTTTTTGCCTTGGATTGTTTTCTTTTTAGGAGGGTTGATTTTTTGTTTGAGGGAATTGATCATTCAAAAATCTCTGCTTAAGAAAGAACAGGAGTTTATTACCACAGGGGGTTTTATACTAACGTATTGTATTTTAGCAAATAGTCAAGCCCAGTTGCCGCATTATATTTTTGTTGTTTTTCCACTAGCCTCTATTATTACTGCCCGCTTTGTTTTCCGACTTTTTTTTACTAAACAATTAGTGTTTTGGCAAAAGCCATTCCGTTTATTGCATATATGTATTTTCACTTTGTTATGGATAGTGCTAATCGGTCTGATGGTAATTGTTTTTAAAGAAATACCGCTTTTGATCAAGGTATTAAGCGTACTATGTTTTTTGATTTTTATAATGTTGCTATTTGCTTATAAAACACATTACCCAAAAATCATTGGATTGGGGGTATTTACTGCAATAGGTGTAAATATTTTTTTGCATATAGCTTTTTATCCCAATCTACTTAAGTATCAAATGGGGAATGATGCTGCTGCAACAATTGATCAACAAAAAATCAATAAAAATAAAGTTTATCTGTATGGGATACACAATAGCAATGCCTTGCATTTTTATGGGCAACATGTTTTTTCCTATCAATACGCTTCTAACTCCTTTAAGACCGATCAAGTTATTATTACTCAAAAAGACAGTGCTCAATTTTTAAAAAAACTTTTTCCTTCCAGTAAGATCGTTCATGAGGGTAATCAGTATCCTGTTTCCCTTTTAACGACTACTTTCTTAAATCCGGTAACCAGAATGCATGAAATGCCCCGTTATATCATGATCGACCTAGACGGCAAACCATAGAGTGCTGTTTTTTACCTATTTTTACAACAATGACAGAGATTTTAATCATTCTTTTTCTGGTTATTTTGAATGGACTTTTCTCCATGGCAGAAATTGCCTTGGTGTCTGCTAGAAAAGCCAGATTAGAGGCTCAAGCCGTAAAAGGCGATGAAGATGCCGCTAAAGCATTGAAATTGGCCAATCATCCAGATACATTCTTGTCTACTGTACAAATTGGAATTACTTTAATTGGCATATTAACGGGTATTTATTCTGGAGATAGTTTTAAGCAACCTTTAACCGATTGGCTTCATCAATTTGATGTTATTGCTAAGTACAGCAGTGCCATTGCTACAATTATTATTGTAATCATTATAACATATTTGTCGTTGGTTTTGGGAGAATTGGTTCCAAAAAGAATTGGGTTAAGTAATCCAGAAGGTATTGCAAAATCTGTTGCAGGTTCAATGCGTTTTTTAAGCTGGCTTACATTCCCGATCATTTGGTTATTAAGTAAATCCTCTCATTTGATTGTTCGGTTGTTAAACATCAAAACCAATGAAAGCCAGGTTACAGAAGAAGAAATCAAGGCCATTATCAGTGAAGGAACAGAGCAGGGAACAATAGAAGAAGCGGAACAAGAAATTATTGAGCGGGTTTTTCATTTGAGTGATAGAAATATTACTTCTTTAATGACGCATAGAACAGACATTGAATGGATTGATGGTAATAAGAAAATTGTTGACATTAGAGCAGCACTAAAAGATTTGATACATTCTGTTTACCCAGTTTGTGAGGAAGATATTGATCATATTAAAGGGGTAGTGTCAATTAAAGATTTATTTTCTGCGGATGCCAATGCAACTGTTTTCTCTATTATGAAAGAAGCGATGTATGTGCCAGAAAACAATAGTGCTTATCAGGTATTAGAAAAGTTTAAGCAAACTAAAATTCATCAGTGTTTCATTGTAGATGAATACGGCTCTGTTCAAGGCCTGATGACTTTAAATGATATATTAGAAGCTATTGTAGGAGATATTCCGCAAGAAGAAGATGAAGATTATGAGATTGTAAAAAGAGCTGATGGAAGTTTTTTAGTAGATGCTCAGATTCCTTTTTATGATTTTCTTAGCCATTTTGATAAAACAGAATGGATGGAAAAATGGGAGCAAGATTTTAATACATTGGCAGGGTTTATTATCCATCATTTGGAAAGAATCCCTAAAACGGGCGATTTGTTGAAATGGGAATCCTTTCATTTTGAAATTGTAGACATGGATAATCATCGCATAGATAAAGTATTGGTTACTACAACTGAGCCAATTATAGACGATGAAATTTAAAATTCAAAACTACTTAGCCTTTGCGGGTTCTCTAATTTATAACTCTTTTCTACCCCTTTGTTTTTTACATGGAAAATATTGGTTTGCGATTTTTCAAAATCATATAAAAAATTACAATCAATATCCAATTTTTTTAATTCTTTTACCCCTTCTATTTCAAAATAGACCCAAGTGCTTTCTTTGATTATTTCATAACCAATGTATTGGGCATTAGCAGTTTGTCCATTCACTTTTAAATGAATAGTCTTGCCGATATAAGCAACAATGAGTTTGTCTATAACGGTTTTATCTGTAGGTTTAATAACATCTATTTTTGCAGTACTGTTTTTTTGAATGGTTTTCTCCAAATCGTCGGTAAAAACGCGAATGCTTATTTCCACTGTTGCATCTTTGGAATTGTGATTAAAATCTATAACAGAAACGAAAAAAGGGTGATATATTGCCATTGTTGCAGTAACCAACCATTGAATCAAGATATTTGCCATTCAACATAGTATTTGTTAGAATACAAATGTCGTATTTAATTTAACTACTTATTTATGAATGATTTTTGGCTTTATTTTCAAATTGGCTTCCAACATATTGCCGATATAAGGGGCATTGATCATATCCTTTTTATCGTTGCCTTGTGTATAAGGTACCAGTTTTCCGATTGGAGAAAACTCCTGGTTTTGGTGACTTCTTTTACTATTGGGCATTCCATTACCTTGGCCTTGAGTGTTTTTGAAATTCTTGACTATTCTATGCGTTGGATAGAATTTTTGATACCAGTAACCATTGTATTAACTGCTTTTAGCAATGTATTTGTAAAGAAATTTGTATTTAAAGCTAAATTTCCCCTCATCTACTTTTTAGCGCTGTTTTTTGGCCTGATACATGGTATGGGCTTCAGCTCTTACCTCAAAAGTTTATTGGGCAAAGGAGAATCGGTGATTTGGCAATTATTGGCCTTTAATTTGGGTTTAGAAGCTGGTCAGATCATGATCGTGCTCATTATTTTAATCATAACCCTTATATTCGTAAACCTTTTTAAAGTGAGTAGAAGAGAATATTTGTTGTTTATTTCCGCAATTGCTTTTGCACTGGCTTTAGAAATGGCATTTGAAAGATTTCCTTTACATTAATAAAAGTACAAAACATGCAGAAAGTTTTAATGATGGTAGTTATGTTCGGCCTTGTAGTAAGCCTTCAAGCGCAGAATATCATGAACAATCCAACCTCTAATCATGGCAATAAATTCGAAGAGTTGGGTACTATTTTACCTACACCCAATGAATACAGAACTGCTAGTGGAGCGCCAGGTCCAAAATATTGGCAACAGCGTGCAGACTATGTAATTAAATGCGAATTGGATGAAGCTAATCTAAAATTAAAAGGAGCTGAAACAGTAACCTATTTTAATAATTCACCTGATGTGCTAACTTATATCTGGTTGCAATTAGATGAGAATGAGCATAGCTCTATCAACAATGCCAATTATCAAGATGCATCTGGCATGGGTCGTGGGTTTGCTACTGCTCAGATAGATCAAATGGCCAATAGTAAAGTTGATAATGGCAATGGACATATCATTTCTAAATTAACTGATGCAACAGGTAAATCATTAAAATATACCATCAACAAAACAATGATGCGTATTGATTTGCCAGCTCCTTTAAAGCCAGGACAAAAATTTGTATTTAACTTAGATTGGAGTTATAAAATTACCAATAGAATGACTGTTGGTGGAAGAGGTGGATATGAAACATTAGAAGATGGAAACAACCTTTTCACTATGGCTCAGTGGTTCCCAAGATTATGTGTGTATAGCGATTTTCAGGGATGGCAGAATCGTCAGTTTACTGGTAGAGGAGAATTTGCATTGGCATTTGGCAACTACGATGTAACCATTACTTTACCAGCTGATCATATTGTGTTAAGTACTGGGGTTTGTCAAAATTATGCCCAAGTATTAAGCCCGGCTCAAATGGCTCGTTGGAATCAAGCCCAAAATGCAAAAGAGCCTGTTGAAATTGCTACACTAGAAGAAGCCAATAAAGCCGAAAAAACCAAGAGTACACAAAAGAAAACATGGGTTTATAAAGCAGAGAATGTACGTGATTTCGCATGGACTTCTAGCCGCAGATATATCTGGGATGCAATGCCTGCCTATGTGGAAGGAAAGAAAATTATGTGTATGAGTGGCTATCCAAAAGAAGCATATGGTTTGTACCGTAAGTTTTCTACTAAAGCGGTAGCCCATACCATTAAATCATATTCTAAATTCTCTATTCCTTATCCTTATCCTGTAGCTCAAAGTATTGAAGCATCAAATGGAATGGAATATCCAATGATTTGTTTCAATAATGGAAGAACCAATAAAGATGGAACTTATAGTGAGAATACCAAGTACAGTATGCTCGGTGTAATCATTCATGAAGTAGGCCATAATTTCTTTCCAATGATCGTGAACAGCGATGAGCGCCAATGGAGTTGGATGGATGAGGGCTTGAATAGTTTTGTTCAATATCTAACCGAAGAGTTGTTTGATAATAAATATCCTACTCGTGGTGGACCAGCTTGGACCATTGCCAATTATATGAAGTTGCCGAAAGAGCAATTAGAGCCAATAATGACCAATAGCGAAAACATCATCAATTTTGGCCCGAATGCATATACTAAGCCTGCAACAGGGTTAAACATTTTGCGTGAAACCATCATGGGCAGAGAATTGTTTGATTATGCATTTAGAGAATATGCAAGGAGATGGGCATTTAAACACCCAACGCCTGCTGATCTATTCCGTACAATGGAAGACGCCAGTGCAGAAGATCTAGACTGGTTCTGGAGAGGATGGTTTTATGGCATTGATCCTTGTGATATAGCAATTGATACTGTGAAATATGGAGTAGTAGATATGGCTGCAGCAGCTGCCAATGATGGAGCTGGAAGGGCACAGTTTGGTGGGGGAGCTGGTGGAGGCGGATTAGCAAAGCCAATGTTCAGTGGTGCTGCCGCATTCGATGATATTTCAAAAATTAGAAACAGATCCGATAAAAACATTCAATTCTTAGTGGATGTAGATACTACTTTACGTGATTTTTATTGGAGATATACTCGTGGGCTTGAACCATATGATTCAACTGTAAAAGTTGCTCCAGCAAGTTTCCCTGCTCCAGAGCAATTAAGTGCCGAAGAAAAAACAAAATACAAAGATGTAAATATGTATGAAGTTAGTTTCTCAAATAAGGGAGGATTGGTAATGCCAATTATAGTAGAATTTACTTTTGAAGATGGCACTAAGCAATTAGAAAAAATTCCTGCTCAAATTTGGAGAAAGAATGAATTAAAAGTTACCAAATTATTTATGACCAATAAGAAGGCGGTTAAGATTCAGTTAGATCCAATGAGAGAAACTGCAGATATCAACGAATCAAATAATAGTTGGCCAAAGAGTGGAGCAACTATGGAGCCAAGTAAATTTGCTTTGTTTAAGGCTGGAGCCGCAAGAGGACGTGGCCAGTCTTCTGGAACCAATCCAATGCAAAATGCTTTGCAAAAAATGAAGTAATATAATTTTTAAGTTAAACAAATGCCACTTGTAGAAATACGGGTGGCATTTTGTATTTTAGCATATGATGAAAAAAATAGCATTCTGTTTATTGTTCATTATTGGATCTTTTCATGCAATTGCTTCTATTGATACTGTATTGGTTTATAGCAAATCGATGAATAAAAGTATTAAAGCGTTGGTGATCAAGCCAGATACTTATGCAAAAAATAATCCAATACCTGTAGTTTATCTTTTACATGGTCATGGTGCTAATTATATGCAATGGCTAAACAATGCACCTTCTATAGTTCAACAAGGAAAGGAGATGAATTCGATTTTGGTTTTGCCGGATGGAGGATTGAATAGTTGGTATTTCGATAGTCCAATTAATTCAACAGTTCGTTATGAGTCATTTATAGTAAAAGAATTGGTGCCATTCATTGATTCTGCTTACGCTACCAAAACGAATAAAAATTTTAGGGCAATCGCTGGATTGAGCATGGGTGGGCATGGTGCTTTTTATATTGCCATGCGCAATCAATCTGTTTTTGGAAGTGCTGGAAGTATTTGCGGAGGACTAGATATACGCCCATTTCCCAATAATTGGCAAATCAATCAATTGATTGGTTCAATTCAAGAATTCCCAGAAAATTGGGAGAAGTATACTGTTATTAATCTGATTGATTCTATCGATGTTTCCAAATTAAACCTAATCTTTGATTGTGGGTTATCCGATTTTTTCTTGAATGTAAACAGGGCCATGCATCAAAAATTACTTTCAAAGAAAATCCCACATGATTACACAGAAAGGCCAGGGAATCATAATGCTGCCTATTGGGGCAATAGTATCAATTATCAATTATTGTATTTTCAACATCAGTTTTCTAAAAACTAATTTTATCAACATGAAGCAAGTGGTTTTTTCATTATTTCTTTTTTTTGTATTTAGGCTTAGTGCTGCAACGGTAGACACGATTGCAATACCAAGTGCTTCGATGCATAGAACTATTAAAACTGTTGTTATTAAACCCAACACTTACACTGATGGTAAACAATTTCCTGTGGTGTATTTACTCCATGGGGCTTTTGGTAGCTATAGTAATTGGATATTGAAAGTGCCTCACATTAAACAATTAGCAGATGATTTTCAAATGATGATTGTTTGCCCAGACGGAGCAAGAACAAGTTGGTATTTCGACAGTCCGATTGATAGCAGTTTTAAATTTGAAACTTTTGTAGGAACAGAGTTGCCTAAATATATAGATGCCAATTATAAAACCATTGCCAATAGAAAAGCAAGAGCAATCACAGGGTTAAGTATGGGTGGGCATGGTGGCATTTTTATTGGGTTTAGGCATGCCGATACTTTTAGTGGATGTGGAAGCATGAGTGGTGCATTGCATGTTACCGTAATTACAAGAGGGTATGAGGTTGAAAAAAGACTAGGCGATACGGGAGTCAATAAACAATATTGGAATGATTGGAGTGCATTGAATGTTATAGAAAAAAAGCCTTCAGACTCTTTGAGTATCATTATCGATTGTGGAACCGAAGATCGAGTGATGCCCATGAATAGGGCAATACATGAGAAAATGTTGAAATTAAATATTGCACATGATTATACCGAACGGCCAGGAAATCACGATTGGCGTTATTGGGAAAATGCCATTGATTTTCAGTTAATGTATTTCAACAAACTCTTTAAGAAACAAGTGGCTCAACCTTAAGTAACATAATTATATTATGGTCTATGTCTCAATTGCATGATCATTATTAATAGTTTAATAATCCTTTTAAGGCATCAATTCTGAATTGAATTACTGGTCTCATTTTTGCCGGACTTCCTTGAAATAGATAGCTAATTGCTAAAACGATAGCACCTCCGAATTTATAAATGTATTCAATCAGTTTTTTGATATAAGCCCAATTATTAATTGCTTTTGTTCTTACTCTTTCACCTCTTCCAATTCCACTTGCAACCCGATACATGTATTCAGGAGTAAGTTTTTTAGTTTCAAC
>CANGTR010000078.1 GCA_947456855.1 Sphingobacteriia bacterium
CTTGCTACCGTTATTGCTAGTCAATTCTTTCCAAAAACAAATCCCACAGCTGCATTGCTTTCTACATTGGCCACTTTTGCTGCAGGTTTTATTGTGAGGCCTTTTGGAGCCTTGGTGTTTGGTCGTTTAGGCGATTTAATAGGTAGAAAACATACATTTTTGCTCACCCTTGTAATTATGGGTGGATCCACATTTGCGATTGGATTGATTCCGGGTTTTGACAGTATTGGATATGCAGCGCCTATTTTGGTTTTATTGTTGCGATTGTTACAAGGATTGGCATTAGGAGGAGAATATGGAGGAGCCGCCACTTATGTAGCGGAACATGCTCCTGAACACAAAAGGGGATATTATACTTCTTGGATTCAAACAACAGCTACATTGGGATTATTTGTTTCCCTGGGAGTGATTCTTTTAACGCGTCATTCATTGGATGCCAATGCTGCAAAATCAATTGCCAAATTCAACGATTGGGGCTGGCGGATTCCATTTTTAGTATCAATCCTATTAGTGATCGTATCGATTTACATTCGACTCAAAATGAAAGAGTCGCCACTTTTTACCGAACTCAAAGCAAGTGGTAAAACTTCTGTTAATCCTATTAAAGAAAGCTTTGGCCACAAAACCAATTTGAAAATGGTTTTATTGGCATTGTTTGGTGCCACTATGGGGCAAGGAGTGGTTTGGTATACTGGGCAATTTTATGCGCAATCATTTATTGAAAATGTATGTAAAATAGATTTCGATCAATCTCGCACTTTAATCATTTGGGCAATTTTATTAGGTACTCCATTCTTTGTAGTGTTTGGTGCATGGAGCGATAAAGTAGGCAGAAAATGGATTATGCTGGGAGGCATGTTTTTAGCAATCATTTCTTATCAATATTTATTTGGTCAATTATTAAAAATTGCGGATCCTACAAACAAAGTTGAATTGGTTGAACAAAAAACAGTACAGCATGAGCGAAGCATTTTAAAAAGCAATGACACATTGGTTTCGCATACAACCATTCACCAATTTGAGAATGGGATGCAATTAACAGAAAATACAAAAGATACTTTGTATTCAAGTGGTAAACATTCCATTCAATCATCCACTCCCATCATCACTAAAAAATTGGGTGATACCGATTATTGGAAAATGGTAGGAATTGTTTTTATTATGATCATTTATGTTACCATGGTTTATGGGCCAATTGCAGCTTTTTTAGTAGAATTATTTCCCACTAAAATCAGGTACACATCTATGTCTTTGCCTTATCATATTGGGAATGGCGTTTTTGGAGGCCTAACTCCTTTTATTGCAACTTTATTAACCACCATTTATACCAACGATAAGCTAGCAGGTTTAATGTATCCCATTATTGTTGCAGCCATTTGTCTGGTGATTGGTGCATTGTATATTCAAAACAAAATTGACCCTCCAATAGAAGTTTAAAATAAATTACATGAATCAACTAAAAAAATATGCAGGAATTATTTGGATATTATTGGGGCCTGTAGCTATGTATTATTTAATACAAACCGCAGCTTCGCAAATTTTATCTAAACCTGGAATAGATACCAAAATTCAATGGGCTGTTTTTTGCATTGTCTTTCTTCCCATTGCCATTGGCTTAATGATTTTTGGATATTATGCGTTAAAGGGAGAATACGATAAAGTGTAATTAACAAATGAGGAAGCGTAATTTGATTATTTTTGTATCAAAGGAAATCTATGTCGATTGAGGTAGTTGGGTTAAGCAAATTATATGGTCAACAAAAAGCCGTAAACCATATTTCTTTTTCTATCGGCAAAGGAGAAATTGTGGGGTTTTTAGGGCCCAATGGAGCTGGTAAAAGCACTACTTTAAAAATGATTACCGGATACCTTCAACCCAATAAGGGGAAAGTATTGATTGCCGGACAAGACATTGCAGAACACCCAATTGCTTGCAAACAAAAAATCGGTTACTTGCCCGAGGCCAATCCCTTGTATGTAGAAATGTATGTAAAAGAATACCTTTCTTTTATTGCTGGAGTGCATCAAATAAAAGATGCAACAGCCATTTCAACAATAATTCAAAAAGTAGGGCTTACCCTTGAGCAAAACAAGAAAATCAGTCAATTATCTAAAGGCTATAAACAAAGAGTGGGGTTAGCAGCAGCGCTCATTCATCAACCCGAAGTATTGATTTTGGATGAACCAACCAGTGGTTTGGACCCCAATCAAATTATAGAGATTAGAAACTTAATAAAAGCAGAAGGAGCTAATAAAACAGTATTGTTTTCGAGCCATATTTTACAGGAAGTAGAAGCCATATGCGATCGGGTAATAATTATCCATAAAGGAACTATTGTAGCAGATGAGAATTTATCCAAACTCAAATCCAGTAAGCCTTTGGAGGTGATATTTGCAGACTTAACAACTGGCTTAAGTGTATAAACTACATATTACTTATCTTTATCCCAGAAACGAGGAAGAATTAAGAAATAACGAATAACCTAATAACTTAAAATATGAGCTACATTATTGAAGTACATGCCAGACAAATTTTAGACAGTCGCGGAAACCCAACCGTAGAAGTAGAAGTTTTAACCGATGATGGTGCCATGGGAAGAGCAGCAGTTCCTAGTGGAGCAAGTACTGGCATTCATGAAGCAGTAGAATTGCGTGATAACGATAAGAAAAAATATGTGGGCAAGGGAGTGTTAAAAGCAGTTAAAAATGTAAATGATATTATTTCAGAGGCAATTGTTGGATATGATATTACCCAACAAGCCGCCATCGATCAAGCAATGATTGATTTAGACGGCACCCATAATAAAGGAAAATTAGGCGCTAATGCAATTTTAGCGGTGAGTATGGCAGTAGCTAAAGCAGCAGCAGAAGAAGCAGGGTTGCCTTTATACAGATATATCGGCGGCACCAATGCCAAAACATTGCCGATGCCCATGATGAATATTGTAAATGGTGGTGCGCATGCCGATAATAAAATCGATTTTCAAGAATTTATGATTATGCCAGTAGGTGCGCCTTCTTTTAGTGAAGGATTGCGTTGGGGAGTAGAAATATTTCACGCGTTGAAATCAGTACTAAAGAAAAAGGGCTTTAGCACCAATGTTGGAGATGAAGGTGGATTTGCACCCAATATTCAAAGCAATGAAGAAGCCATTGAAACAGTACTAGAATCTATACAAGCTGCGGGATATAAAACAGGTTCACAAATTGTAATTGCGATGGATGCAGCAAACAGCGAGCTATGGGATGCCAAGAAGAAAAAATATGTTTTTCATAAGAGCAGCGGCAAGGTATTGAGTAGCGATGAATTGGTTAAATTCTGGGAAAAATGGGTGAAGCAATACCCAATTGTTTCTATTGAAGATGGAATGGCAGAAGATGACTGGAATGGCTGGAAAGCACTCACACAGGCGGTTGGCAGCAAATGTCAATTGGTGGGAGATGATTTATTTGTAACCAATGTAGATCGCATTCAACAAGGATTGGATAAAAATATTGCCAATGCTTTATTGGTTAAAGTAAACCAAATTGGAACCATTACAGAAACCATCAATGCGGTTTCATTGGCGCAAAACAATGGCTACAACACCATCATGAGTCATAGAAGTGGAGAAACAGAAGATACTACTATTGCCGATTTAGCTGTAGCATTGAATTGCGGACAAATTAAAACCGGCTCGGCATCTCGTACCGATCGCATTGCCAAATACAATCAATTGATTCGTATCGAAGAAATGCTCGGCAGTACAGGTATTTATCCAAAAGGGAAAATTAAATTCGGCAAATAAGCAAGTAACCACAGTTGTGAATTAAATATCCATTGGCAGTTAAAGGTTTCTAATTACTTTTATCTGCCAATTTTTTTTAGCATGAAAAAAATCATCCCCATTGTAACCAATAAGTTTCTGCTTGCAGGCGTATTTTTTATTATATGGATGTTATTCATCGATCAAAGAGATTATTTTCAGCAAAAAGAACGCAGAGACGAATTGCAAAAATTAGAACAAAAAAAAGCCTACTACCAAAAAGAAATCGATAAAACCCGCAAAGAATTGGGCGATTTGCAAAACAGCCCAGCTGCACTTGAAAAATACGCTCGAGAGCGGTATTTGATGAAAAAAGATGGGGAAGATATTTATATTTTTGAGGATTCTACTACTGATAAAAAATAAAATAGTTCAAAGAACATTGGGCAGTTTTTAACCACAGAAAAGCCATTTAGTTACAATATTATTTCAGCCCCTACGTTTATAGTAAGCGCCGTATCCTCTTATTCACGCAGATCACTGCTTATGAAAAAAATTAAAGAAGAGGAACTGATTATGCATATATACAAGGATTGCACACCTGAATTAAACGCCGCTATCAATCAAGCCATTGAAGAAGATACTTCTTTGAAAAATCATTTGGAACTATTGCAACGTTCAGTAGATCAATTAGATAAACTGAGGCTTCAATCTCCATCTAAGCAATCAATTAACGCCATTTTGCAATATGCCAAGAATGCGCTGAAGGATTAATGCATACTTGTTTCAACAGTACTATTGAATATTGTCTTTAACTGCTAAATTTGCGCATGACCAAAAAGGAACGATATGAGCAGGTAATCCATTATTTTTTAGAAACTACTCCTATAGCAGAAACCGAATTGGTATACGATAATCCTTTTCAATTATTGGTGGCAGTGATTCTTTCTGCTCAGTGTACCGATAAGCGAGTGAATTTAACAACACCAACTATTTTTAAAAAATATCCCAGCCCACAAAAAATGTCGAAAGCAAGTTTCGACGATTTATTTCCATTAATCAAAAGCATTTCTTATCCGAATAATAAAACCAAACATTTAATTGGTATGGCCAATATGTTATTGGAACAATTTAGCGGAGAAGTTCCTATGACGGTAGATGAATTGGTGCAATTGCCAGGAGTGGGCAGAAAAACAGCCAATGTAATAACCAGTGTAATTGATGAACAACCCAATATGGCAGTGGATACACATGTGTTCAGGGTAAGTCATCGATTGGGCTTGGTGAGTACCAAAGCAACCACCCCTTTAGCAGTAGAAAAAGAATTGATCAAACATATTCCTCCAGAACATGTGCATCGCGCACATCATTGGCTGATATTACATGGGCGCTATACTTGTTTAGCCAGAAACCCTAAATGCGCTGAATGTGGGTTGAAGGAATGGTGTAAGGGGTATGGAAAATTTTAAAAAATTATTTTTTAAAATAAGAACTATCTAAAATTTATTTCAGCCAACTCTTTACCAACTTCCCTCACTCCATCAAGTATTCGTTTAGTTTGTTGTAAAGATGGAACTTTATTGCCATTAATATACTGAGCCAATAAACTTTGATTCATTCCTATTCTTTCTGATAAAGCTTTTGCGTTAAGCACTTTATAAAAAGAGAAAAATTGTGGCAAATCAAGTGTGATTTTTAATTGCTCAATATCAATTGCAGATTTACCAGATTCTTCAAAAAATAAATTGATCGATTCTATCATATTCTTCTTTAATTGTTGAAGTGTTCTTCCAGTTGTAAATACATTATACTTTACAGCGTATGCGGAATAACCCGTCTTAGTTTTTTCAACAATCATTTCAACTTTCATATTACACTATTTTAAACCTGCACTATTCTTTATTTTATTCTCTAGACCCTTACCAACTTCTCTACTACCATGATTAGGAACTGCAAGTGTACCTTGCTTTTCCAAATGTTTCATAATCATGTGACTTCCAGACTGCCTTATAACAAACCACCCATCCCTAGTCAATGCTCTTATTAATTCACTACATTTCAAAGGTAATATATTTATTACTTATCAAAAAGGTAAATTAATGAACTTATTTATTTTTATACTAAGTATATAACGCAGAAATACAAGGGGAAATCACTTTTTTGCAACCAACGCATAAGAATCATCAATCATTGATCGCAATTGTTTCGTAGACAATACCCCATTCACCAAAACGGTGTTCCAGTGTTTCTTGTTCATGTGGTAACCAGGTAGTACTGTATCAGGAAATTCTTCGCGAAGTTCTATGGCTTTTTCGGGATCGCATTTTACATTGAATTGAACGGGATCATTATCGAAACCGGTGAGCAAAAATAATTTTCCACCGACTTTAAATACCAAAACATCAGGACCAAAAGGAAGTGCTTCTTCTACTCCTGGTTTGCTTAAACAATACTCCCGAATTTCATCTAAATGCATTAGTTACTCAATAACTGCTTAACGGCAGTAATCAATTCTCCTTTGGTAATAGGAATACCCATGATTTTATTATAACCCTTTGCATCTACAAAATATTCATCACGAATAATTTTAATCAACTGTCCATTATTGATTTCCGGAATCAATACATGGTCAAAATTTTTGATGATATCTCCTAGGTTTTTAGGGAATGGGCGTATATAACGAATATGTGCATGACTTACAGAATGTCCTTCGGCAATCAAATCCAACACAGCGCTTTTAATGGCACCAAATGTAGATCCCCAGCCCAATACCAACACTTTTCCTTTTTCTGCACCACATTCAATTTTTTGCAATGGAATATAATTGGCAATCAAATCTACTTTGGCTTGACGAGTCTTTACCATATGCTGGTGGTTATCGGAATCGTAGCTGATATTTCCTGTAATATCTTGTTTCTCTAATCCTCCTACACGATGTTCTAATCCTGGTGTTCCGGGAATAGCCCATGGTCTGGCTAATTTTTCATTTCTTTTATAAGACATGAATTTTTCTTCGCCCTCATCCAACCCTTTTTTATAAGACACTTCTATGGGCACTAAATCTGCAGACTGTGGAAATTTCCAAGGCTCTGCACCATTGGCAATATAACCATCACTTAATAAAATAACTGGTGTCATATGTTGCACCGCAATTCTTACTGCCTCATACGCTACATCAAAACAATCGCTGGGTGTTGCAGTAGAAATAATCGGCATCGGACATTCTCCATTTCTTCCATGATAAGCCTGCATCAAATCACTTTGCTCGGTTTTGGTAGGCAGCCCAGTTGATGGCCCTCCACGCTGAATATTTACTATAACCAAGGGCAATTCCATCATAACCGCTAAACCCATGGCTTCTGCTTTTAAGGCCATACCTGGACCCGAAGTGGTGGTTACACCCAATGCACCACCATAGCTGGCGCCAATGGCCGATGTGATGGCAGCAATTTCATCTTCTGCTTGAAAAGTACGAACCCCAAATGCTTTGTGCTTACTTAAATCATGTAAAATATCGGAAGCTGGTGTAATTGGATAGGATCCTAAGAACAATGGCAAACCACTTTTTTCACTGGCAGCTATTAAGCCCATGGCCAAGGATTGATTACCCATAATACTGCGATAAACACCCGGAGCCATTTTGGCTTTTTCTACTGTATACCTTGCAGAAAAAGTTTCGGTGGTATCTCCATAATTATATCCGGCTTGTAGCACTTTAATATTACTCTGTAGAATATTGTCTTTTTTGCCAAACTTCTCTTTCAAGAAATCAATGGTATTCTCCAAGCTTCTATTGTACATCCAATAGATATAGCCGAGTACAAACATATTTTTTGCACGGTCGCGTTCTTTAACACCCAAGTCAGTAAAGTCTTTCAGCGATTCCCGGGTTAATTTGGTTACATCTATTTTGATTACTTCAAAAGAATCTAAACTACCATCTTCCAAAGGATTTACTCCTTCTGGATAGTTGGCCAAACGCAAATTCTTTGCATCAAAACCATCTATATTGGCAATGATTTTACCACCGGGCTTGATGGCTTTCATATTCACTTTTAAAGCAGCCGCATTCATAGCTACTAGCACATCTGCAATATCACCTGGCGTAAATACTTTATTAGAAGAAAAATGCAACTGGAATCCACTCACTCCCGGAAGGGTTCCTATCGGGGCACGAATCTCTGCTGGGAAGTCTGGAAATGTTGCTAAGTCAATTCCCAACATAGCTGTATTATTGGTAAACTGCTGACCTGTCAACTGCATACCATCTCCGCTATCTCCGGCAAACTTAATTACCACATTCTGTAAAACTTCTTCTTTGATGTTCATTGATTCTGGTTGTGTAACGAAGGTAGTATTTCTGAGGCTTATTTATTCTGCCCTTTGGGCTTCTTTTTTTCCTTTTTTTTGAAATCAGGCCTGTATATACGCTTGGATTTGAAGCAAAGTTAAATTGCCAATTAAATGAAGCAGCAATTAAGATGGTTTAGTATTTTTAGGTATATTGCTTTGGGCATATGAAATGCATCCTGCTATAAAGGATTAAAATGGCAAATGAATCGTTAAAATTGCACGCTCTTTAAACCCAGTAGGTAAATGAAACTTCTTTATTGTAAATTTGTAGACAGATAAATAGAAAAATATGGCAATTTTTAAATCGGGCAACCCAACCCTTACAGAAAAAATGTTTGATAAAAGCTTAGAAATGGATGCCAATTTACAAGGCACCATGACGGTGAGAGGCGCTATCAATAAATTTGGGTTTATGATGCTCATGTTGATTGCTGGAGCAGCTTATAACTGGCATTTGTTTGAGGAGTTGAAGCAAGACACCATGAATCTCTTGATGATGGTAGGTATTTTTGGCGGTTTGATCACAGCAATTGCTATCAGCTTTAAACCAAACTGGGCACCATTTTTAGCTCCATTGTATGCGCTATTAGAAGGATTATTCATAGGCGGTATTTCAGTTATTATGAATGCGGCTTTTGCCAAATCATACCCAGGATTGGTAATGCAAGCTGTTGGCTTAACTTTTGGCGTTGCTATCTCCATGTTTATTTTGTACAATTTCAGAATCATCAAAGCAACAGAACGCTTTAAATCGGTGATTTTTACAGCTACATTAGGAATAGGTATTTTTTACTTACTTACAATGGTCTTGAGATTATTTGGGGTAAATGTAAGTTTCATGTATGATAGCAGCATGCTCAGTATTGGAATTAGCTTATTTGTTGTAGCCATAGCTGCTTTGAATTTGATTTTAGATTTTGATATGATAGAGCAAGGTGCCGAAAGAGGTGCTCCTAAATTCATGGAATGGTATGGTGCATTCGGGTTAATGGTAACCATCGTTTGGTTATATATTGAAATGCTTAAATTATTAAGTAAATTAGGTAGTCGTGACTAATTGAAAGTTGTTTTCTTAAAGCCCTGCCATTGGCGGGGCTTTTTTATTTACAGAATTAAAGATTACCATTAACTTACGCTCGAAAAAAATAGATTGAAATGGAATTTCAAAGACAGTCTTTTTTAAATGAAAAGTTGATTGAATTATATAAAAATTTGTTGCTTCCGAGAATGATCGAAGAGAAAATGTTGGTGCTTTTGCGTCAAGGAAGAATTAGCAAATGGTTCAGTGGCATTGGGCAAGAAGCAATTTCTGTTGGCGCCACTATGGCTTTGGATGCTGATGAGTGGATGATGCCTTTACATAGGAATTTGGGCGTATTTACTGGCCGCAAAATGCCACTGCATCAACTATTCATGCAATGGCAGGGAAATCAGGAGGGATATAGCAAGGGAAGAGAAAGAAGTTTTCATTTTGGTTCTGCAGCACATCATATCTGCGGAATGATTTCGCATCTAGGCCCACAATTGGCCATTGCAGATGGTGTTGCACTAGCCCATCAATTAAGAAAAGAACAAAAAGTAGCAGTAGCTTTTTCTGGAGATGGTGGAACCAGTGAAGGAGATTTTCATGAAGCATTGAACGTAGCAGCAGTATGGAATTTGCCCGTTATTTTCATTATCGAAAACAATGGTTATGGCTTAAGCACTCCAGTAAATGAACAGTATCGCTGTGAAAGCTTGGTTGATAAAGCCAAAGGTTATGGAATGGAAGGAGTTCGAATTGATGGAAACAATATACTTACTGTATATGAGACCATAAAGGGTGTTAGAGAATTTTGTATTGAAAACCAAAAACCTTATTTGATAGAGTGCATGACTTTTAGAATGCGTGGTCATGAAGAAGCAAGCGGCACCAAGTACGTTCCAAAAGAATTATTTGATGAATGGGGCAGAAAAGATCCAGTAAAAACATACGAGCAATTTTTAATTGCCGAAAATGTTATGAACGAAATGGAAATTGCCGATATCAAAAATGAAAC
>CANGTR010000079.1 GCA_947456855.1 Sphingobacteriia bacterium
AATTGGTTTTATTTTTTTGGTTATTTCTACTTTAAAAAAAGTAGCCGGGTCTTGTTTGCAAAACTGTAAATTTTACAAAAATCAAAATAAGCTCCCGGTGAATAACCGGGTTTTTTTTTGCCTAGAAGGCAATCAAAAATAAATAATATGCCAGAACAAAAAATCAATGATAAGGCAATTTGTATTCAAGGATATGAAGGTAGTTTCCATCAAGTAGCTGCACGTCAATTCTTTGGTAAAAAAGTGGACATTATTCCATGCGCATCTTTTAGAGAATTGGTAAAAATGGCTTCAGATGCTCAACGCTCTGCAGGGGCAGTTATGGCCATAGAGAATTCGATAGCCGGAAGTATTCTGCCTAATTACAATCTCTTATTGAAATCTGATTTGCAAGTAATCGGAGAAGTGTATTTATCTATTAGTCAAAATCTAATGGTAAATAAGGGAGTACAATTGGATGATATCAAAGAAGTGCATAGTCATCCAATGGCAATTCTTCAGTGTATTGATTATTTGGAAAATCAACATTGGAAATTAATAGAAACGGATGATACTGCTTTGAGTGCCAAGCATGTTCAACAGCATAAGAGTAAACATGTTGCAGCAATTGCTAGTAAATTAGCAGCTGAATTATTCGATTTAAAAATCATTGCACCTGATATTCAAACACAAAAAACGAATATCACGAGATTCTTGGTATTAAAAAGATCTAACGAAGTAGAATTTGTGAATGATGCAAATAAAGCATCCATTTATTTTCAAACAAATCACTCTAAAGGCATTCTTTCAAAAGTGTTAACAGCCATTGCAAGAGCAGATATCAATTTAAGTAAATTACAAAGTATGCCTATTCCAGGTAGTAATTTCAACTATGGTTTTTTTGCCGATATGGAATTTGAGCAAAAAAAACAATTGGATAAAATGTTGAAATCAATCGAATTGATGACCAATAGCGTAAGGCTTTTTGGTGCTTACAAAAAAGGTAAACTGATAAAAGGATAAACATGCAAATAGACAAAGCGAAAAGACTTTCAGGGATAGGTGAATATTATTTTTCTCAAAAATTGAGGGAAATTGATCAGTTGAATCAAGCAGGAAAGCAGGTCATCAATCTTGGAATAGGAAGCCCAGACTTGCCTCCACATCCTACTGTAATAGAAACGCTTCAAGTAGAGTCGGCCAAGCTCAATAATCATGCGTATCAATCCTATAAAGGATCTTCAATACTGCGTAATGCAATTGCAAAATGGTACAATGATTGGTATCAAGTATCCTTAAACCCAGATACAGAAATATTGCCTTTAATTGGCAGTAAAGAAGGGATTATGCATATCTGTATGACCTATTTAAATGAGGGTGATAAGGTATTGATCCCCAATCCGGGGTATCCAACTTATGCAAGTGCAGTGAAATTAGCAGGAGGTATACCTGTTAGTTATGAATTAAAGGAGATCAATGATTGGGAGCCTGATTTTGAAGCACTAGAAAAAATGGATCTTTCTGGTATCAAAATGATCTGGGTTAATTATCCTCAAATGCCAACTGGAAAGTTGCCCACGAATGAACTCTTTGCAAAAATTGTTGATTTTGGAATTAAGCACCAGCTATTAATTTGTCATGACAATCCCTATAGTTTTATACTCAATGATAATCCCAAAAGCATTTTATCCATTCCTGGTGCTAAAGAAGTAGCGATTGAATTGAATTCTTTGAGTAAATCTCAAAATATGGCTGGATGGAGAGTAGGAATGCTCTGTGCATCAAAGGATAAAATTGATGATATTCTTACTTTTAAATCCAATATGGATAGCGGTATGTTTTTGCCTATACAATTGGCAGCAGCTCAAGCTTTGAGTTTAGGCAAAGAATGGTATGATGGTGTTAATGCTATATATGCAAAACGCAGGGAAAAAGTTTTTCAATTGCTTGATTTGCTCCAATGTGATTATGAAAAAAATCAAGCAGGAATGTTTGTATGGGCTAAAATTCCAAATTCATGCAAAGATGGCTTTGCATTAAGTGATCAAGTTTTATACAATAACCAAGTTTTTATTACCCCTGGAGGAATTTTTGGATCTGCAGGCAATGGTTTTATTAGAGTGAGTTTATGTGCTTCAGAAGAAAAATTTCAAGCAGCAATCAAAAGAATAGAAAATGGTATGTAGGTATAACAATTAATAAATATGAACATATGAAAGTAGCTATAATTGGTTTGGGATTAATTGGAGGTTCAATGGCGATTGCCTTAAAAGAATTGGGAATCGCATCTTATATTTTTGGTGTTGATCATAATCCTGTTCATATTAATGAAGCGTTGGAATTGGGCTTAGCGGACGAATGTGTAAATGTAGATGAGGCTGTTGCTAAGTCTGAATTGATTATTATTGCTACTCCAATTAATGCTGCTGAATCTATTTTACCCATCATTTTAAATCAGGTAGATAAACAAATCGTTTTTGATGTAGGTTCTACCAAAAAAGTAATTTGTGAATCGATTTTGGTGCATCCAAAAAGGGGAAGATTTGTAGCAACTCATCCAATGTGGGGTACAGAAAATAGTGGTCCTTCTGCTGCAGTTAAAGGTGCTTTTCTAAATAAAGCAACAGTCATTTGTAATAAAAACGAAAGTGATGCTGATGCACTCGAAATGGTAGAGCGTATTTATAGTTTGTTGAATATGCATTTATTGTATATGGATGCTGCAGATCACGACATGCATGTGGCCTACATCAGTCATATTTCTCATATTACTTCATTTGCTTTGGCAAATACAGTTTTGGAAAAAGAAAAAGAGGAAGATGCCATTTTTGAGCTGGCGAGTGGGGGCTTCGAAAGCACCGTAAGATTGGCTAAGAGTAATCCATCTATGTGGGTGCCTATTTTTATGCAAAACAGAGAAAATGTGTTAGATGTGTTAAATGAGCACATAACACAGTTAAGAAAATTCAAAACTTGCTTGGAGAAGGAAAATTACCAATACTTGCAGGAATTGATTGAAAATGCCAATGGAATAAGGCGAATATTAAAGAATTAACCAATTATTTGATTTTTTTCTATACCAATTGAACCTTAATTGGAAGGAACTAATCGGATAATTCGTTAAAAACACAGCAAAGGCTTATAAATAAAGTACCTTTGCGCAAATTTTAAAGTAAATGACAACATTCGAAGGGTTGGGAATTGATGAGAGATTGATTCGAGCAACCACAGAGTTGGGGTATGTGAACCCAACCGCAATTCAAGAACAAGCGATACCGGTTTTATTGAGCGGTACAACAGATTTTATTGGTTTAGCACAAACCGGAACAGGAAAAACAGCAGCTTTTGGACTACCATTGCTTCATGTTATTGACGCAGCAGCCAAATATCCACAGGCGTTGGTTGTATGTCCTACTCGTGAGCTATGTATGCAAATTGTAAAAGAGATTGAACTCTTTAAAAAGTACATGACAGGAATTGCTGTTGTTGCTGTTTATGGAGGAGCATCGATCGGTTTACAAATCAGGGATCTAAAAAGAGGGGTGCAAATTATTGTAGCTACTCCTGGTAGGTTGATTGATTTGATCGAAAGAAAAGCTATCAATCTAGAACAAATTAAATATGTTGTTTTAGACGAAGCTGATGAGATGCTGAATATGGGTTTTCAAGATGATATTGAATTCATCTTAAAAAATACGCCGCAAAGAAATAGTACTTGGTTATTCAGTGCAACCATGCCGCCGGAAATTCGTAAAGTGAGCAAGCGCTATATGAAAGACCCTAAAGAGGTCACAGTAGGAAAGGTGAATATGGCCAATAAAAGTATCGACCATCAATATTATCTTACTACAGCACAGCACCGTTACGAAACATTAAAAAGAATCATCGATTTTAATCCAGGCATATATGGTATTATTTTTACCAGAACTAAAATTGATGCCCAAGAAATATCTGAAAGATTAACCAGAGAGGGGTACGATATTGATGCTTTACATGGAGATCTTACTCAAGGTCAGCGTGATAAAGTAATGGGTCAGTTTAGAGATAAGAGCCTTCAATTATTAATTGCAACCGATGTTGCCGCAAGAGGTATTGATGTGCAAGGTATCACCCATGTAATTAATTATGAATTGCCAGATGATGTGGAAATTTATACGCATAGAAGTGGTAGAACTGGTAGAGCAGGCCTGCAAGGAATTTGCGTATCCATTGTTCATGCTAAAGAATCCTATAAACTGAAGCAAATTGAAAGAATCAATAATTCTCAGTTTCATAAAATGGATATTCCTTCCGGAAAAGATGTTTGCAGAAAGCAATTCTTCTCATTTATGGAAAAGTTGTTGTCGGCAGATATTAGTCATGGTGATTATGAAACCTATGTGCCTATGTTGGCAGAGAAATTTGCTGATGTAAGTAAAGAAGATGTGCTTAAAAGGGTTGCAGCAATGGAGTTTGATCGATTCCTTAAGTACTATGAAAATGCAGAAGATTTAAATCTTAGGGATAAAGGCAGAAGGGAGCCATCTGAAAGAGGAAGAGATAGAAATGATCGAGGCGATAGAAATGATCGAGGAAGAAGTCAAGATCGTTCATCAAGCAGAGGCGATGGCAGAAGAGAAGGCGGTAATAGTGGTGGATATAGCAGACTATTTGTTAATCTTGGAACAAAAGATGGTTTCTACAAAGCAAGTTTTCTTCAATATATTCTCGACATGAGCGACCTTAAAAAAGAATCATTGGGTAGAATAGACATGAAAGACATGAATAGCTGGATTGAAATTGAAAAGAATGCTGCCCAGCAAATGGTTCGTGCGCTTGATGGTAAAAACTATAAGGGAAGAAGAATTCGGATGAATGATGCAGATAGCGGAGGGAAGAGATAGAAGAGATAAGAGATATGAGATAAGAGATATGAGATAAGAGATATGAGATATGAGATAAGAGATAAGAGATATGAGATGTGAATTAAGAATTGAAAATAAGAATAAATGGAAGCGACTTTACAACAAGCAGTTAACATTCATACTTTGTTAGCTAAACGACCACTTATTATTTCAGGGCCATGCAGCGCTGAAACAGAAGAGCAAGTAATGCAAACTGCTCTTCAGCTTGCTGCCACCGGAAAAGTAGATATACTGAGGGCAGGCATATGGAAACCTAGAACTCGTCCGGGAAGTTTTGAAGGCGTTGGAACCAAGGGATTGCCTTGGTTGCAACAAGCCAAAAAAGCAAGTGGTTTACCTGTTGCTGTGGAAGTGGCCACTGGAAAACAAGTAGAAGATGCTTTGCATTTTGGAGTTGATGTTTTATGGATTGGTGCAAGAACAACGGTTAATCCTTTTAGTGTTCAAGATGTTGCTGATGCCCTTAAAGGGGTGGATGTTCCTGTTTTGATTAAAAATCCAATTAATCCTGATTTAGAATTATGGATTGGGGCTGTTGAAAGAGTTGCAAAATCTGGCATTCAAAATATTGGATTGATTCATCGTGGATTTAGTTCTTATGGAAATACCGAATACCGCAATGCACCAATGTGGCATTTGGCCATTGAGATGAAGCGTAGAAATCCAGACATGTTAATGATCAATGACCCATCTCATATTTGTGGTAGAAGAGATATCTTATCAGCTGTTGCTCAAAAAGCAATTGACCTTGATTTTGATGGTTTGATTATTGAAAGTCATATTGATCCAGACAATGCATGGAGCGATGCCAAACAACAAGTTACTCCAGAAAGACTAGGAGAAATGATCAACTCCATCATTTGGAGAAGCGAAGACATCCATTCAGAAGAGTTGCATGCCAATATGGAAAAAATGCGTTCTCAGATAAATCAGTTGGATGATGAACTGATGCAATTGTTGGGTCAAAGAATGAAAGTAGCAGACAAAATTGGTCTCTACAAAAAAGAGAATAATATCACCATTCTTCAAACCAATAGATGGAATGCTATCTTGGATAGGGCTTTTGTAAAAGGAGAGCAATTGGGTTTAAGCAAGGAATTCATTACCAAATATTTTGATGCAGTTCATATGGAAAGTATCAACCATCAGAATAAAATCATGAACAAATAAGTAAATGGGCACTAAAAAAATTCAATTTTCATCTACAACTACTCGTTTCTTTTTTGATGCCGACTTTGCTCAATTAGAAAAATTGGTTTCAAAAGACCAAGCCATTATTATTACAGATGAGCATGTTTTTGAAGCACATAAAAAAAAGTTGAAAGGATGGAATACAATTGTGTTGAAGCCAGGTGAACAATATAAAGTTCAACAAACAGTTGATGTAGTAATTGATCAGTTGCTTGCTATGGGGGCAGATCGACAAACAGTTTTAATTGGATTTGGAGGAGGTGTAGTTACCGATATTACAGGTTATGTTGCAGGTATTTATATGCGGGGAATTGATTTTGGATTTATTCCTTCTTCTCTCTTAGCAATGGTAGACGCTTCCATTGGTGGTAAAAATGGTATTGATGTTGGCGTGTATAAAAATATGGTTGGCCTTATTAGACAGCCCTCTTTTCTAATTTATGATTATTCTCTATTAAAAACTTTGCCAATAAACGAATGGCAGAATGGGTTCGCGGAAATTATTAAACATGCTTGTATAAAAGATGCATCGATGTTTAAAGAATTAGCAACCAATAGCCTGCCATTTTATCGAAAAAATACCAAATCACTTGCAAAACTGGTTCAAAAAAATGCTTTATTAAAAGCTTCAATAGTTTCGAAAGATGAGTTTGAAAAAGCGGATAGAAAGTTGCTGAACTTTGGCCATACAATCGGGCATGCTATAGAAAATTTATATGAATTAAGTCATGGGCAGGCAATCAGTATTGGCATGACCTATGCGGCTATTATTTCTCATCAATTGAAATTCTTTAAAGATGCAGAAGCTGTAGTTTCATTATTGAACAAGTATGGGTTGCCTACACTTGTTGATTTTGATGCCAATAAAGCGTTTAAAGTTTTATTAAAAGACAAGAAAAAAGACAATATATCCATTCATTATATTTTGTTGGAGAAGATTGGAAAAGGAGTTGTACAGCCATTGCTTTTTGTACAACTGAAAGACATCTTTCAAAAATTCAAATAAAAGTAGTTGCTTATTTGTATGCATGTAACTGTATTTCCGTCAACTATTCAAGGAACTTTAAGGGCTGCTGCTAGTAAAAGTAGTATGCAAAGGGCATGCGCTGCTGCGCTATTGGCAAAGGGAGAAACACGTATTGTGAATCCTGGATTAAGCAACGATGATCTTGCTGCAATTGAAGTGATACAAAAATTAGGTGCTACAATTCATTATGATAGTAATGGAGATTTAATTATTCACTCAAATGGAGTAATACCTGTTTCTAGCGAAATGAATTGTGGTGAAAGTGGTTTGGGAATAAGGATGTTTACCCCGTTGGCGGCTTTGAGCAATCAAGTAATAAAAGTTAATGGAACAGGAAGTTTATTAACCAGGCCCATGCATTTTTTTGATGAAATTTTTCCTCAACTCGGAATAGACATTGAATCCAATGAAGGAAAACTACCATTGATCATTCAAGGGCCATTGAAACCTGTTGATATAGAAATTGATGGATCATTGAGTTCTCAGTTTTTAACAGGATTATTGATGTCTTATGCGGCGGCTAATGCCGATGGTGTTTCCATTAAAGTAAATAACTTAAAAAGTAAACCTTATATTGATCTTACTTTACAAGTAATGAGTCATTTTGGATGGTCGATTAGTAATGAGTCTTATCATACATTTCATTTTTCAAAACAATCTTCAGTTAAATACAAAGACCAACGGACTTGTCAGGTAGAAGGAGATTGGAGTGGAGCTGCATTTTTGTTGGTTGCAGGAGCTATTGCCGGAGGTATTGTAATAACTGGATTAGATGTATTTTCAGCTCAAGCAGACAAAGCTGTTTTGCAAGCATTGATGTCTGCAGGATGTAGATTGTCTGTAGAAGAAAAACAAATTGAAGTAGGCCCGATGCCATTAAAAGCATTTCATTTTAATGCTACAGATTGTCCTGATTTATTTCCTCCACTTGTTGCATTGGCTGCTTATTGCGAAGGTACAACTGTTATTGAAGGTGTTAATAGGCTGGCTCATAAAGAAAGCAACAGAGGGCTTACACTACAAGAAGAGTTTGCTAAATTGGGAATTGAAATTCAACTTCAGGGAGATTTAATGTTGATTAAAGGTTCATCTGAATCGAAGGTAAAAAAGGCAACAGTTCATTCTAGGCACGACCATCGAATTGCCATGGCTTGCGCCATTGCAGCTTTAAAATCGGATGGGCCAGTTTGTATTGAAGAAGCAGAAGCCATCAATAAATCTTATCCTGATTTTTTTGAGCATTTGAAATCATTGGGAGCAACAATAAACATATAGCACTACTTTTTGTTATTAATAAATCATTGCACATGAACAGTTTTGGAAGATTATTTAGGGTACATATTTTTGGCGAATCTCATGGAGAAACTGTGGGTATTGTAATTGATGGCTGTCCGGCAGGGCTTTCATTGGCCATGGATGATTTTTTAAATGATATTGAAAGAAGAAAAGGGGGAGTTCAAAAAGGTACAACTCCTCGGAAAGAAGATGATTTGCCCATTTTCAAATCTGGCATTTTTAATGGTAAAACAACCGGAGCACCTATCACCATTTTGTTTGAGAATAAAAATACCAGGAGTGGAGATTATGAAAAACAAAAGGCAGTTCCAAGGCCAGGGCATGCTGATTTTACCGCACATGTAAAATTTGGAGGGAATGAAGATTTTAGGGGTGGGGGTCATTTTAGCGGAAGACTTACTGTTTGCCTAGTTGCTGCAGGTGTTATTGCAAAAAAATTATTAGAAAATGTTGGTATAAGCACAAATGCAAGAATTACTGAAATTGCTGGGGAAAAAGATTTAGAAAAAGGGTTGCAAAAAGCAATTGATCAAAAAGACAGTGTTGGTGGAATCGTGGAATGCACGGTGAATGGATTGCCTATTGGATTAGGGGAACATTTTTTTGATTCAGTAGAATCCTTAATTAGCCATGCAGTTTTTGCAATACCTGCAGTTAGAGGCATTGAATTTGGAACTGGCTTTGCTGCTGCAAAAATGTTTGGTATTGATCACAATGATGCCATGATAGATGAGAAAGGCAAAACAACTTCAAACCATGCGGGAGGGATTGTTGGTGGTATTACCAATGGCAACCCAATGGTTTTCAGAATTGCCATAAAACCAACTTCTTCAACCCCTAAGGAACAAGAATCATGGAATTGGGAGACTAAGCAGGTTGAAAGCTTCTCAATAAAAGGTAGGCATGATTTATGTATTGCATTAAGGGTGCCAGTAGTATTAGAGGCTGTTACAGCAATAATTATGACAGATTTAATGTTATTAGAGCAGCGTATTCGTAGAATTTTATAAAAAAAAGGAATGGATTCAGATTATATTTATCATGTAACCACTCAAAAGAAGTGGGGTGAAGCTTTGGCGTTGGGGCAATATGAAGCAGATAGTTTGGCTTCGGAAGGTTTCATGCATTGCAGTACAGAAGCTCAGGTACCTGGGGTATTGGAGCGATATTACCAGGGCCAATCTGGGTTGGTTATATTAAAAATTATAAAAGAAAAGGTAGAGCGGCCATTGATTTTTGAATTGGCCGGATCCATCAATGAAGTATTTCCTCATATACATGGCGCATTGAACTTAGATGCTGTTATTGAAGTAACCCCATTGAATAGTAAATAATTTATATATATAATAAGTTGAAATA
>CANGTR010000080.1 GCA_947456855.1 Sphingobacteriia bacterium
AGAGAAGAGAGAAGAGATAAAAGATAAGAGAGAAGAGAGAAGAGAGAAAAGATAAAAGAGAAGAGATAAAAGATAAAAGAGAAGAGATAAAAGATAAAAGAGAAGAGATAAAAGAGAAGAGATAAAAGATAAATTTTGGAGATAATTAATAAGGGGTACAAAAACTCCCTTGGCTATATATCTTTATCTCATATCTCTTAATTCATATCTCTTATCTCTTAATTCATATCTCTTATCTCATATCTCTTAATTCATATCTCTTATCTCCCTAAAGTATCCACAACCTGTGCATAAGATTGATTGGGTTACTGAGATTGAAGGGATTAAATTTGAAGAACAAGTTCTTACTAAACCAATCCATTCTATTTTAATTAAAACAGCAACAGCTTGACAGACACAATCATTAGCCTAGAAACCGTAAATCCTATCGAATTTTTTGGTGTTAATAACGGAAAATTAGATTTATTAAAGAAAAAGTTTCCGCTGTTAAAAATCCTCTCCAGAGGCACTCAATTAAAACTAAGCGGAGCTCCCGAACAAATTGAAACAGCTAAAGAAAAAATAGACCTGATTGTACAATACCTCCAAAGAAATGGACATCTTAGCGAAGGCTATTTTGAACAAATTCTAGGTGGGGATGATGCTGAAACTGTAGATAATTTTGTAGACCGCAATCCCAACGATATTTTGGTTTTTGGCCCAAATGGCAAAACGGTTAGAGCTAGAACTCAGAATCAAAAGAAAATGGTTCAAGCGGCAGATAGAAATGATATCGTATTTGCTATTGGACCTGCAGGAACGGGAAAAACATATACTGCAGTTGCGTTAGCTGTACGAGCATTGAAAAACAAATTGGTTAAGAAAATCATTCTTACCCGACCTGCAGTAGAGGCAGGCGAAAGTTTGGGCTTTTTACCAGGCGACTTGAAAGAGAAAATTGACCCCTATTTAAGGCCGCTTTACGATGCTTTGGATGATATGATTCCTGCAGATAAATTGGGCTATTATATGAGTACCCGCACCATTGAAATTGCTCCATTGGCATACATGAGAGGCAGAACCCTAGACAATGCTTTTATTATTTTAGATGAAGCACAAAATACCAATGACCTCCAGTTAAAAATGTTCTTAACAAGAATAGGCGCAAATGCAAAAGCTATTATAACTGGCGATCCTACTCAGATTGACTTGCCCAGAAATATGCGAAGTGGTTTGATAAAATCAACGAGAATTTTACAAAATATTGACGGTATTGCACATATTGAACTCAACGAAGAAGACGTAGTTAGGCATAAACTGGTAAAAGCCATTATCAAAGCATATGAAAGAGACAAAGATTGATTATTCTGCTCCTAAAATGGTATGACCCATTTTATCTCTTTTTGTTTGAAGGTATTTCTCATTGTGTTTATTTGACTCAATTTCAATAGGCACAATTTCAGTTATAGTTAAGCCATATCCTTTTAAACCAGCTCGCTTTCTTGGATTATTGCTCATCAACTTGATTTGCTGTATTCCAAGATGTCTTAATATCTGAGCACCAACTCCATAATCTCTTTCATCCATACCAAAACCCAAACTCAAATTGGCTTCAACAGTATCCATTCCTTGTTCTTGTAATTGATAGGCTTTGAGTTTATTAATTAAACCAATTCCTCTACCCTCTTGATTCATGTATAAAATAACCCCCTTACCTGCTGCTTCTACCATTTGCATGGCTGTTTGCAATTGGTCTCCGCAATCGCATCTTAAACTGCCTAAAATATCGCCTGTAAAACAACTGCTGTGCACCCTGGTAAGAATTGCTTCCTCCTCAGTCCAACAGCCTTTTACCAAAGCTAAATGTTCTGCCCCACTCAATTTTTCTTTAAACGCAACCAAGGTAAAATCACCAAATTTAGTGGGCATATTTACCCTCACCAATTCATCAATTAAAGTATCTGTTTTTAATCTATAATCTATCAAATCTTTGATAGAAATAATTTTAAGATCAAATTTTTTGGCTAAAACCAATAATTCAGGAAGTCGAGCCATAGTTCCATCTTCATTCATCACTTCAACCAAAACACCAGCAGGTTCAAAACCGGCCAACCTTGCTAAATCTACCGTAGCTTCCGTATGCCCTGTTCTTCTTAATACACCACCTTTTTTCGCCTTTAATGGAAAAATATGCCCTGGTCTACCCAAATCACTTGCTTTTGTTAGAGGGTCAATCAACGCAAGAATGGTTTTAGAACGGTCTTGTGCTGAAATGCCGGTAGTGGCTCCATTTCCGATAAGATCTACTGAAATGGTGAATGCTGTTTCGTGCAATGATGTATTAGATGATACCATCGGAGATAAATCCAACTCAGCACAACGCTCTTCGGTAAGAGCGGCACAGATTAATCCCCTTCCCTCTTTGCTCATAAAATTAATTACTTCTGGGGTTGCGAATCTTGCAGCAATAATAAAGTCACCTTCATTTTCTCTGTCCTCATCGTCTACAACAATTACCAATTTTCCTTGCCTCATTGCTTCAATGGCCGACTCTATACTATCTAACATAAATTAATTTGAAGTGTAAAATTAAGGCAACTATACTTAGCCTCATTTCGAAATCCGTTAAATAAATAAGAATAACCGTATTTCTACTCAATTGTTTACTGGAAATTGGAACTAGCATTGAAAAATTGAATAATCCCAATGTTTCGTTTAACTATTATTAGCCTTTTGGTATCCTCCCATTTGAATGCTCAAATTACTAGCGGAAGCATTCAGGGGAAAACCCATTTTCATGGAAAGAATCTTGGAAATGTGCAAATTGTTTTAAGCAACAAAAACAACGGAACTTATTATACAACCAATTCCAATGATTTGGGATTATACAACTTAGTGAATTTGATTCCCGATAAAAATTACAGCCTATTGTTTTATACCAAATTTACGGATACCCTTTTATTAGAAAATATAGAAGTGATACTTGGAAAAACACATACAATAGACATAACACTTCGTTCGTCGGAAAATATATTACAACCCGTATTGATTAAATCTACCATTACCAATTTTATGCACAACATTGCTCTGCAACTGAATGCCAAACAAATTGCACAAATTCCTAGTACTGGCAGAGATTATACAAAACTATTGGGTTCGTTTTCGCAAGCATTCATTAAAGAATCAGCCAATGGAGCCATTTCATTTTCAGGTCAGAACAATCGATACAATTCGGTATACATTGATGGGGCATTACAAAACGATGTATTTGGATTGTCAGCCAATGGAATGTATGGTGGACAAACAGGAAATGTTCCGGTTTCGATAGAAGCAATTGAACAAATACAAATTCAACTTTCGCCTTACGATGCTTCCTTTGGAGGATATACAGGGGCTGCTATTAATATGATCACCAAGTCTGGAAAAAATCAACCCTTTACCTCTATTTATAGATATCTGCAAGCCAATAAAAGTCTATACAATAATACTGGATTAATCATAAGTGGCCCTATAAAAAGAAACCGCTTATTCTATCTTTTAAATATCGATTTTTTGAGAGAAATCAATGAGATTAAATATGATTTTAATAATTATATAGGAGACACAAAAAATCCAAATCAATTGATTCAATTAGTCAATTCAATAAAAACAAACTATAATTATGACCCGGGTATTGTAGACAACATACATCAAGTTAATGCTTTTAAAAATTTACTGAAAATAGACTATATGATATCCAAAAAAAACAGTTTATCCTTTAGTATTCGTACTCAATTTTCTGATAAAACAAGCTCAGGAAATAGTACCAATAGAAACCTTTTTTTAAGCAATAATGGCAAATTTAATCAACACCAACATATATCAAAAAGTGTAGAATGGAAACATCAATGGAGCAGGAACAAAGTCAATGATCTACTAATTAGTTATACGCAAGCTGAAGATCAAACCAGCCCAATGGGAAAAGCTTTCCCAAATGTATCAATCCTAGATGGCGATGGGTTCATTTTTTTCGGAAGCAATGAAGATGCAACAGAAAGTAAAGTACAACAAACCAATATCACTGTACTGGAAAAACTATTCTTTACCCATAAAAAACATTTTATAACAACTGGTATTGAGGTAGAATTGAATTCTATCAAGAATCGTTTTTTACAAAACAGTTTTGGAAGTTACTTTTATTTCAATATCAATGATTTTGTACAAAACAAAAAGCCAGGTGATTATCAGATTAACTTTTACAAGCCAGATCAAAACAATGCAACGCGTATTGAATTAATTAAATCTTCCATTTTCATTAATGATAAAATAAAAATCTATAAAAACATTCAACTAATTGGCGGATTAAGAATTACTATTCAAAAATTACTAAAAGCTCCAAATACCGATCATTTTATACAAAGCATAGTCATCCCTACGCTCAATCAATACCATCATTTAAGCGATGTTGAAGCAGGTAAACTGCCATCCATTCCTATCAGCTTTTCGCCACGATTAAATGGTTTGGTTCAATTTCCCAAACAGCATTTATTAATAGATATAGGAACAGGATTTTTTGATGGAAGAATGCCATTGGCTTGGTTAGGCGGTATTTATAACAACAATGGATTGCAATATGGTCATTTCGAAGCAAACCCACAACAATTAAACCAAATTCGATTGCAGAAAAACACTCGTACACCATGGATGCCAAGCCATTTTGGCGTCCTGGGCAATAGAGGTGTTTTGAATTTAGTTTCATCTTTAATTCACATGCCCAGTATTTGGAGATCTACTATCCACTTAACTAAACAACTAAAACAAAAATGGTTGATTCAAATGGAAGCCATGTATTATATTAATACGAATGAAATTGGTTTTAAAAATATAAACATCTTGCCTCCAACAAATCAATTAATTGGTCCAGACATTCGAGATAGTTATAGCGCATTGAACAACGCAAAAATTCCGATTCTCCCAGATAGTTCCAACCCATTTACACAGGTGATTCTATTGGCTAATAATAAAAACAAAAATGGATATGGTTATCGATTCGGGATTCAAATAAAGAAAGAAACTGTATTCGGTGGTTTTACCATGAATTACGCGTTTGGCAAATCATTTGCCAACTTTGATGGAAGTTACAATCTTCTTTTAAATCAATGGAGATTGAATGAACATGTTAACGGAAGAAACAATATTGGTTTAGCAATTTCAGATTTTAGTCCAGGGCATCGATTGAACATTGTTTTTTTAAAAGAATGGGCCATCAATAAAAAAAATAAAATTAACTTTTCAATGATATACAATGGCTACTCGGGAACCAGATTCAGTTATGTATATGGTAAAAATAGTATGGTAAAAGACGATGCAAATACAACAGGCTTTGAATTAATTTATATACCAACAAGGGAAGAATTGAACAACCAACTTTTTCTACCGATGGTTGCCAACGATTTCTATTATACCGCTGACCAACAAAAGGAAGCCCTTGAATTATACATTGACAATAACGCTTACTTAAAAAACAGACGAGGATCTTATGCCGAAAGAAACGGGAATAGCACCCCATTTGTAAACCGAATAGATGGTAGAATTAGCATGTATTCCAATTTTCAACTCAACAAAAGAAAATATGGTATAACAACTATGCTCGACATTTTTAATTTGACCAATTTGTTGAATCGCCGATTTGGAAAATCCTATTTTGTGCCAAGCAATAGATACAGATTAATTGATTTTCTGGGTTTTGTAAATCCAAATCAATTAATTCCTATGTACCAGTTTAATCCAATTAATCTAATTGATAGGCCTTGGCAAGCACAAATCAGCCAAAATCCCCATTTTACTAGCAATTGGACAGTTCAAATAGGCTGTAAAATAAATTTTTATTAACAGATTTAAAGTTTTTATGGTAGCTTATCGACCCTACATCTGAAGACAAATAGCTGATTTTCAATACCAAACAACCAGTCAGCTTCATTTTAATGTTTCTCAACACCGATTTTGTGAATATTATTTAATAATTATATCAATAAGAAATTGGGAACTATTCATTGTTTGATGGATATTTGCCGCATCAAAAATAAAATTATGAGAATTTTAAAGCAAATTTCATTGTTCTTGGTGGCAGTTTTAGCTGTTTCCATCTCAATGGCGCAAAACACAACTGGTACTATTACCGGTTCTGTGACAGACGCAAAAAACATGCCTTTAGCAGGCGCTTCTATCGAAGTTTTACACGAGCCATCAGGATCTCGTTACAAATCTGTTTCTACCTCAACTGGTAAGTACACAGTACCAGCCCTACGTGTTGGTGGACCATACAAGATTACCATATCTTATGTTGGTTTAAGAACAGAAGTGATCAGCGATGTAACTGTTCAGTTGGGTGAACCTGCTGTTGTTGATGTTACTTTATCAGACAACAACGGTCAGTTACAAGAAGTAACTGTTACTGGAGCTGCCAATAAAAAAGCTGCACTTATTTCTAAAGACAGAAAAGGTGCATCTACCAATATCAATTCTCGCTTGATCAGCACATTGCCTACACTTTCAAGAAATGTAACTGATTTAACACGTTTGGTTCCACAATCAAATGGTTTATCATTTGCAGGTCAAGACGGAAGAGCAATCAATTTTACCTTAGATGGATCAATCTTTAATAACTCATTTGGATTAAGTGCTTTGAATGGCGGTCAAACCAATTCAGCGCCTATTTCTTTAGATGCCTTACAAGAAATTCAAATCAATGTATCTCCATACAATGTTAGAGATGCAGGTTTTACAGGAGCTAGTATCAATGCTGTAACCAAGAGCGGTACCAATACAATGCATGGAACAGGATTTTACAACCAAAGAAACGAGGGGTTGACCGGAACCAAAGCTGGAGCAGGCGGTAAACAAGATGTGGTTACCTCGGCTTTTGATGTTAAGCAATTTGGAGCAAGTTTGGGCGGAGCGATCATTAAAAACAAATTGTTCTATTTTGTTAACTATGAAGGAGAAAGAAGAAATGATATCGGAACAAGTTTTATTGCAGATGCTAGTAATGGAGCAGTAGCTCCAAGTGGTAATGTATCAAGAGTAAGACAATCTGATATTACTGCTTTAACCAACTATTTGGTTTCTAAGTTCAATTATAACCCGGGCCCTTTCCAAGGTTATCCTTTTTTAACCAAGAGTGATAAAGCAGTTGCCCGTATAGACTGGAATATCAACGACAAGCACAAATTAAGTGTTCGTGGTAATTTATTGTTGTCTAAAAGAGATGTAGGTGCTAGCTCAAGTAACTCAACTAGTGGAAATAGAGGTTCTAACAATAACTCTTTAATTGGCGCTAATTCAGCTTATGAAATCAACAATAATATCTATGGCGTTATTGGTCAGTTGAATAGCCGTTTCAGCAATAAAATAAGCAATGAACTTACTTTTGGCTATACAGCTAATAGAGATTTTAGAGCAGTAAAAGGAGGCAACTTCCCAATGGTAGATATCCAGGATGGAATTAGCCCATTAATTGCAGTTCCTACTGCCCCTAACTCATCAGTTCCATCTGCACAAGCAACACAAAGCTCTACTTATTTATCTTTTGGTAATGATCCATTCACACCAAACAACTTGTTAAATACAGATACTTGGCAGTTTAGTGATAACCTCACCGCTTACTTAGGCAAGCACACATTAACCGCTGGTATCTCTTTTGAAAGTTTTACATTCACCAATGGATTTACACCATTGATCAACGGTATTTATACGTTCAATAACTTAAATGATTTTTATACTGCTGCCGACGGTTATTTGTCTAATCCGAACAGAACATTTAGTCCGGTATTTATGAGAAATTACCGTGCTAATTTCAGTAACCTTCCGGGCGGTGCACCATGGTTGGTAACTACTCGTTCTAACAATATTGCAGCGTATATTCAGGATGAATTAAACTTACAACCAAATTTCAATCTTACGTATGGTGTTCGTTTTGAATTGCCTTATTTTATAGGTCAAGGATACACCAATACACAGGTTGATGGTTTAAACTTTATAGACAACAATGGTCAACCTACTAAATTGAGCACTTCTCAATTGCCTTCTGCAAAATTAATGGTTAGCCCACGTGTTGGATTTAATTACGATGTAAAAGGAGACAAATCAACTCAAATTCGTGGTGGTGTTGGCTTATTTACCGGCCGTCCTCCATTTGTATTCGTGAGTAACCAAATGGGTAACAATGGCGTGTTAAATGGTGGAGTAAACTTCAGCAACACTTCAGCATATCCATTTAGCCCGAACACACCAGCAAATTATCCGAATTTTGTACCAAACCCAGGGGTGCCTGCTTCTTCTTACAATATTGCTACTACTGAAGAAAGCTTTCGCTTTCCTAAAGTATTGCGTTCAAACTTTGCAGTTGATCAAAAAATCTTTAAAGATCTAATCTTAACAGGAGAATTCATCTTTACACAAAGCTTGAATAATATCAATTATTACAATGCCAATTTAAGACCAGCAACAACATTTTTTGCAGGTCCAGATAGCAGACCTCGTTTTGCTGGTTTAGGTTTATCTGGTGCTGCTCAAACCAATGCACTAAGAGTTAATCCAAATATTACTGATGCAACAGTTATGGAAAGTGGACCTCTAGGTGGATCTATGGCTGCAACCATTAAAATTGAAAAACCAACCAAATCAAAAGGCCTAGGCTTTATGGCTGCTTACACTTTTACAAGAGCACGTGATTATATGACTCCAGGTTCAATTGCATTCAGCTCTTGGACTGGTATTCAAAGTGTTCGTGGTAACAACAGCACCGATATGGCATTCTCCGATAATGAAATCCGTAATCGTGTAATTGGTAATGTAAATTATCGTATTGAGTTAGGCAAAAATTCAGCATTGCAATTCTCACTTTACGGTCAATCTCAGAACCAAGGACGTTTCTCATATACTTATGGTGGAGACATGAACGGAGATGGTTTAAGTGGAAACGATTTAATGTATGTTCCGCGTAACCAATCTGAAATGAACTTTCTTCCTTTAACCGCTTCTGGATCTGCTCCAGCAGCAACTGTTCAACAACAAAGAGATGCTTTTGATGCATTTATCAATCAAGATAAATACTTAAGCTCTATGCGTGGTAAAGTAGTTGATAGAAATGGAGTTTTACAACCTTATGTTGTTAGATTCGACTTCTCTACTCAGTTAGAATTGTTCCGTAACATTGGCAAAAACAGACACACTATTCAATTACGTGCTGATATCTTTAACATAGGCAACATGATTAATAATGCTTGGGGTGTAGCTAATTTTGTAAACACTTTCAATCCATTAGTTGCTGCTAACGTAGATGCAAATGGTGTTCCTGTGTTTAGAATGAACCGAGTAAACAATAGCATCAATTATACTACCTATAGAAAATCAACAGGATTAGGTGATGTATGGCAAGCTCAGTTTGGTATCCGTTATATTTTCTAGTATTTACTTTAATACATAGTAAAAGCCCCGCTCATTTAATATGAAGCGGGGCTTTTTTTTGG
>CANGTR010000081.1 GCA_947456855.1 Sphingobacteriia bacterium
CAGCCACAGTGGTTTTAGTTTTAAGTGCTTTATACGCTAAGATCATCCCGGTAGACACAGCCGTTGTAATGGTATTAGGGGCAGAACTAGGTACTACTATAAAAGTATTACTTGGTTCAATTGGTGGAATTGCTGCAAAAAAAAGAGTAGCATTGGGCAATTTCATTTTCAATTTTACCACATCACTATTGGGCTTTATTTTCATAGCACCCATTTTAGCATTTATTCAAAAAATATTGGGCATTGATGATCCCATATTCTTATTGGTTAGTTTTCAAAGTTTCATCAATATAGGTGGGGTAATCTTATTCTATTTCTTCTTGGGTAAATTTGGAAAATTTTTAGAAGATAGGTTCAATGAATCTAACAAATCGGCAACAGTTTTTTTACCGCTTGCCAACGCCGAATTCACCAATATTTCCCTCGATTTAATGGAAAAAGAGGTAGCACTGTTTATCAATAGGGTGCTTGACTTAAACAAAGACAGTTTTGAGATTAGCGCATCTCATCTGGATAATTACAATAAGCTAAAACAAGCAGAAGGGGAAATATTTCGTTTTTATGCAAAGATGATGCAACAAAAAAATACAGAAAAAAATACCCAAAGATTAAATGATTTAATGGAAATACTCAGAAATGCAATGTATGCAGCAAAAAGCATGAAAGATATTTTTACAGATTTACATGAGTTAAGTAATTCCATAAACAACTTGAAATTTAGCCAATACCAACAATCTCAAAAAGAGCTCATTCATTTTTATGCTGAATTGAAAAATATTTTATCGAATACCAATAATCTTTCAAACAAAGACTTAATCAATGCTTTATTGTTACAACTGAATCAGCAATTTGAACAAAGAATTGGCGAGTTGTATATGCATGCCGGAAAAAAAGACTTGCCCGAAAAAGACATTTCTACTTTATTAAATGTAACGCGCGAAATGTATTCTTCGGGAAAAGCCATGATTCTTGCTGTTGCCCATTTTATCAACGCAGATTTGAATTAAGGGATTGGAGACATTATAAATTACCTCTACTCTCTTGCTCTCTTTCAATTGCTTCAAAAAGCGCTTTGAAATTTCCTTTTCCAAAACTTTTGGCTCCTTTTCTTTGAATGATTTCAAAAAAAAGTGTTGGACGATCTTCTACAGGTTTGGTAAAAATTTGCAGTAAATATCCTTCATCGTCTCTATCTACTAAAATACCCAACTCTTTAAGCGGCTGAAGATCTTCGTCGATTGCGCCTACCCGATCTAATAAATCATCGTAATAAGTGGTAGGAACTTTTAAAAACTCTATGCCTCTATTCTGTAGATCTGTAACTGTTTTTACAATGTCTTTTGTGGCTAAAGCAACATGCTGGCAACCTTCTCCATCATAATAATCTAAATACTCTTCAATCTGTGATTTTTTCTTCCCTTCTGCTGGTTCATTGATAGGAAATTTTACATATCCATTTCCGTTACTCATCACCTTACTCATTAAAGCAGAATATTCTGTAGAGATATCATTGTCATCGAAACTTAGAATATTTCTAAAGCCCATTATATTTTCATAGAATCCAACCCATTTATTCATTTGATTCCATCCAACATTTCCCACACAATGATCTACGTACAATAGCCCTGTTTCAGCAGGATTGTAATTGCTTTCCCATTTGCGATAACCAGGCATAAACACACCTGTGTAATTTTCTCTTTCAATAAACAAATGAACTGTATCACCGTATGTTTTGATTCCACTCATTACCAGCTCGCCCGAATCGTCTTTCATTCGAACAGGTTCCATATAAGAAATAGCTCCACGAAGTGTAGTTTGCTCCCAAGCATCCGTAGCATTGGTAACTTTTAAAGCCAAGATCTTTACTCCATCTCCATGTTTGTAAATATGATCGGCAATTTCATTTCCACCCCTAAGTGGTGTTGTAAAAACAAAGGTGAGTTTGTTTTGACGTATCGCATAACTTGCCCTGTCTTTGATTCCCGTTTCCGGACCTGCATAGGCAAGACTTTGAAATCCAAATGCTGTTTTATAAAAATGTGCTGCTTGCTTTGCATTACCCACATAAAATTCTACATAATCTGTTCCTTGTAAAGGGAGAAAATCTGTTGCTGCAGTTATTTGAGGTTGAATTGCTTCCTTAATCATTTTATTGTGATATTGTTTATTTTGAAATATGAATTATGAGATACTAATTATAAAAGGTTGTTATTAACCTATAAAATATTTTACCAATAATAAGTAGCAAAATACATAGCCCAAACTAATGCGATCGCATAGCAAGGGCTTCCATCAAAAGGCAATAACCCAATCTGGTATCATTAAAAACCTTATGTGGATAATCTGGAGTCATTTCAACAAAACTAAGGATTTGTTTCGAGTTTTGATGAAACCTGTGTATTGCTGAATTATCTTCGCAGCATAGCACATCATTATGAAAGTAGGAATTTTAGGGGGTGGTCAATTAGGAAGAATGTTGTTACAAGCAGCAGCCAATTATACCGTAGAAACTTTTGTATTAGAAAACGACGCCAATTGCCCCTCTGCCCATTTATGCCATCATTTTACCAAAGGGGATATCACTGATTTTGAAACAGTGTATCATTTTGGAAAAAATTTGGATGCAATTACTATTGAAATCGAGTCCGTTAATGTAGATGCATTGGACAAACTGGAAAAAGAAGGCGTTAAAATTTATCCAACACCTGCAGCAATCCGCATCATTAAAAATAAAATTATTCAAAAACAGTTTTATAAAGAACATGGAATTCCGAGTTCTGACTTCATCATAACAAATAACAAAGAAGATCTTAAAACAAATACCCATCTATTACCAGCTGTACATAAAATTGGCGAAGGAGGATATGATGGAAAAGGTGTTCAAGTAATTAATAGCATTAGCGATATCGAAAAGGCTTTTGATGCCCCAAGTGTTTTGGAGCAGAAAGTAGCTATTCAAAAAGAAATTGCATTGATTGTTGCAATTAATGAAAAAGGGGCAACAGCCATTTATCCGGTATCTGAAATGATGGTTAATCCTGTTTTAAATTTATTGGATTACCAGTTAAGCCCTGCTTTGATTCCTGAAAAAGCACTATGGGTAGTAGAAGCTGTGGCTATAAAATTGGTAAAAGCATTGAATAGCCCTGGATTGTTTGCAGTTGAATTATTCATCGACAAAAACGAAGAAGTTTGGGTAAACGAAACAGCTCCGCGTGTTCACAATAGTGGTCATCATACCATCGAAGCAAACCATTGCAGCCAATACGATATGCTTTGGCGTATCATCCTTGGCTATCCCTTGGGCAACACCTCTCCCATACTTCCTGCTGCAATTATTAATATCATTGGCACAGACAATTACAGCGGAGATGCGATTTATGAGGGCTTAGAAGAAGTGTTACAGATAGACAATGCATTTGTGCACTTGTATGGAAAAAAACAAACCAAGCCAGGTAGAAAAATGGGACATGTTACCCTATTGCACAACAACTATCAAGACCTAACCCATAAAGCCAATAAAGTAAAAAATCTATTGAAAGTAAAGTCTTAATTATCGTTTTTTAGATTCGATTTTCTTTAAAAATCCAATCCCAATTAAACTTTTAGATTGCAATCCTGGTGCATTTTTGTTTACACCAAATAATCGTACATCATCATCGTAGATCAAATCAAGGCTATAAGTTGCTGAAAAATATTTATTGATCTTAAATGAAAATAAATTGGTCATGAACAAATCAATATTTTGTGGTTTGTTTTTATAATTGGAAAACAAATCAACTCTACCCTTATAATTGATATTTTTAGCAATTGTATTATTGTAATTAATTGTTACAAATGATCCTATTTCATTGAATGATTTAGCCCCTTTAGGCACTCCATAAACACCTTTTTCTGAAAGTTTTTGATTAAGCACTATAATGGTTCTTGAAGTGAGCGGCGACAAGAAAACAGACAACTTGGTATCTGGCTTATAATCGAACCCTGCAGATAATATAAAATAAGCCGGTGACAAAAAGGAGGAGGTAAAATCACTCACATTGTTATTGTAATTATACCCATCAAAAAATTGTGAACGAAAATTAAACAATCCAGTTAAAAACCATTTGCCCACTGAATCCATTTTATAACCGTATTTACTGATCAAATCATAACGGTCATCATTTTTTCTGCTTCCTAAACTGGTTGATTGTATGTACCCTAAATTAACATCTACATTATTATCCCAACCATGTCTCCCTTTTTTATAATATAGAAAATAATTGAAGTATCCATTTACCGTTAATGAAAAGTTATCTCCCCCTGCGGCCCAGTTACTCAATGAACCTTGAGCAAGATTAAAACTCATCAAACCCCCATGCTTCCAATTCCAATTGGTCGTTGTATCATTGTCTTTTTTTAAATTCCGATTTTGCTGTCTTTGAAGGGCATTTACTACATTGTCTTGGGCCAATGAAACAGTTCTTATCGTTAACATAATCGTTAATAAAAGAACAATTTTGGGCATATCAGCTAATTTTTGGGTGCAAATATAACAATACTAGGATATTTTAGGCAAAGGACTGCTGACAAACTGACATAAATTCAGCAATTTTCGTAACTTCGTTGTTCAATTAATAGCTGGATGGAATTAGTAGGAGAATCAACAAAATTACATGACGAAAATAGGCAAGGCGAAGCACTTGATTTTACATTAGATGCATCCCCTAATGGTAAAAAATTCTATGTAGAAAGTTATGGCTGTGCAATGAACTTTGCCGATAGTGAAGTAGTTGCTTCGATATTGCATGCAGAAGGTTTTGGTTCAACAAAAAATTTTGAAGAAGCAGATCTGGTTTTAGTAAATACTTGCTCAATCAGAGAAAAAGCCGAGTTAACCATCAGAAAAAGACTTACCGAATTTAGAAAAGTAAAAAGAACCAAACCAGGAATGTTAATTGGCATTTTAGGTTGTATGGCTGAAAGATTAAAATCTACTTTGTTAGAACAAGAAAAATTAGTGGATTTGGTAATTGGCCCGGATGCTTACAGAACCTTGCCTAACCTAATTAAAGAAGCCGAAGGTGGTCAAAAAGGGGTAAATGTATTGCTTAGTAGAGACGAAACTTATGGAGATATTGCTCCTATTCGTTTAAACTCCAATGGAATAACGGCATTCGTTTCGATCATGCGTGGCTGCAATAATATGTGTAGTTTTTGCGTAGTTCCATTTACAAGGGGAAGGGAAAGAAGTAGAGATAGTAATTCAATTATAGAAGAAGTAAAAACCTTGATTAATCAAGGCTACAAAGAAATTACTTTATTGGGCCAAAATGTAGATAGTTATTATTGGAATGATGAAATATCTGGGTTGAATACCACATTTGCTCAATTGCTTGAACAAGTGGCACAAATTAGCAATGATTTATGGGTAAGGTTTAGCACCTCCCATCCAAAAGACATCACCGATGAGGTATTGCATGTAATGGCCAAATATGAAAACATTTGCAAGTGTATACATCTTCCAGTTCAAAGTGGAAGTACTCGATTGTTACAATTAATGAATAGAACCTATACCAGAGAATGGTACATGGCTAAAATTGATAGAATCCGCTCAATAATGCCTGAATGCAGCATTACCTCTGATTTAATCACCGGGTTTTGTACAGAGACCGAAGAAGACCATCAAGACACGCTCAGTTTAATGCGATACAGCAATTACGACATGAGCTATATGTATTATTACAGCGAACGTCCGGGAACATTGGCCGCAAAAAGATATACCGATGATATTCCGTTGGAGGTAAAGAAAAGACGCTTACAAGAAGTCATTGATCAACAAGGTATTTTATCTACCCGAAGCAACCAAAACGATATTGGTAAGATTTTTAAAGTGTTGATTGAAAGCAGTAGCAGGAAAAATGAAAAAGATTGGCAAGGAAGAAACAGCCAAAATAAAATCACAGTATTTCCAAAAATTGATGGAAAACATCAACTCGGATCTTATGTATGGGTAAAAATAACTGCTTGTACAAGAGCAACATTATTGGGTGAAATAATTGAAACCCGTTTAAAATAATAGTATGGATTTACAAAGTATAAAAAACAGATTTGGCATCATAGGCAATTCACCTGCATTGAATCATGCATTGAATACTGCCGTACAGGTTGCTGGAACTGACTTAACGGTATTAATTGTTGGAGAAAGTGGTGTAGGAAAAGAAGTTTTTTCTCAAATTATACATTCCCTTTCTTCTAGAAAACACAATCCTTTTATTGCAGTCAACTGTGGTGCAATTCCAGAGGGCACTATAGATTCAGAATTATTCGGCCACGAAAAAGGTTCTTTTACTGGTGCAGTAGATAGCCGAAAAGGATATTTTGAAACGGTTAGTGGTGGAACCATTTTCATGGATGAAATTGGTGAAATGCCATTAGGAACCCAAGCACGTTTACTTAGAGTTTTAGAAACTGGTGAATTCATCAGGGTAGGTTCCTCCAAAGTTCAAAAAACGGATGTTCGTGTTATTGCAGCAACCAATAGAGAATTATTAGAGTTTACCCAGAAAGGCCGATTCAGAGAAGATCTTTATTATCGATTAAGCACCGTTCCAATCCGAGTTCCATCATTAAGAGACAGAAAAGAAGATATATTATTGTTGTTTAGAAAATTCGTTGTAGACTTTTCTGAAAAATACAAGACCACACCAGTTCAATTAGACGAAGAAGCAAAACAATTATTACTCAATCACCAATGGCCAGGAAATGTAAGAGAGTTAAAAAATATTGCAGAACAAATTTCTGTATTGAGCCCAACGCCTCAAGTAAGCAGTAAAGAAATGCGTATTTTTCTGCCAGAAAAAAAAGAAAATCGATTCCCGGTATTAGCTGGCCACACTCCTAGCGGAGAATTTTCCAATGAAAGAGAAATTTTGTACAAACTGTTTTTCGATATGAAAAAAGATGTTACAGAATTGAAAAAAATGTTTGTTGAAATTTTACAAAATCCTTCATTGGCCAACACAGCAGCCAATTTTTCTAAAGAATCCATTCTAAACGATTACAATGATCAAGGCCATATAGATGCTGCTTTAGGTGCCAATTCAATCAACAATGTAAATACTGGAATACATTCCAACTTATTACAAGGAAATAGTTCCAATGGCCAACCAGTTCTTTTGAGCAATGACGAAATTCACTTACACGAAGAAATTGAAGAATCACTCAACATCATGGATAAAGAAAAAGAGTTGATTATAAAAGCATTGAAAAAGCACAAGGGAAAAAGAAAAGATGCATCAACCGATTTAGGAATCAGTGAAAGAACTTTATACCGTAAATTAAAAGAATATGATATTGATGAATAAAATAAAAATCAATTTACTAGCGTTCAGCTTGTTGGTAACGATTTTATCGGGATGCAGGGTTTATTCGTTTAAGGATGCCGTTATTCCATCGGATGTAAAAACAATTAAGATTGGTTTTTTTGAAAATAGAGCCAGGTATGTTAATCCTCAATTAGCTCCAAAGCTTACCGATAAATTACAGGTAAAAATAACCTCAAATACCAAACTTACCAGAACGAATAGTGATGATGCGCATTATATTATCAATGGCACAATAACCAATTACGACCCAAGCCAAACAGTAGGTGTTTCGGCACAACAAGCAAGTACCAATCGTTTAACCGTTACTGTTCATGTGATTTTAAAAAAAACATTGGATAATAAAGTAGAAGAATTTGATGTATCTCGTAGTTTTGATTATTCAGCAAATCTTACCTTGCAACAAGCAGAGGGGCAGTTAGCTGATGAAGTCATTAGAACCCTAACTGACGAAATTTTCAACCGTATTTTCTCTAACTGGTAATTGAGTTGTATATTTAAACAATATGAAGTTTCCGCAAGAAAAAGCTTTATTACATTTAATAGGAAAATCCAACTTGGATGATTTGCAATTGGAGGCCATTGAACAATTGGTGAGCGAATACCCATTTTTTTCTCCAGCGCAGTTTTTGTTTTCGGCAAAACTTCAAAAAGAAGCTCATCCCCTGGCAACAGCACAAACTATAAAAACTTCTTTGTTTTTTAGTAATCCGCATTGGTTGCAATTTCAACTTGACTCAATCAAAGAAACCAGTATTGTTGAAACACCTAAACCCGAAATGGATACTGCTTTACTAAGATCGATGTTCCAAGAGGAGAAAATAGAGGAACCAACTGCATTTATGCCTGTTTTTAGTGCAATTGCCACATCAGAAATAGCTCAAGAACAAGTATACAACAATCAGCCTGAGATCAGTCCTGTTTCAACAGATCAAGCCAAAAGCGATGCAAAAATTGCCAGCATATTATCAGCACAATTGGCCGAATTTAAAAAGCCAATTGATGCGGAATTGCCTCTAGAAATTAACAATAAGCAAGAAAAACTATATACCATAGATTATTTTGCATCACAGGGCATCCAAATAGACTTAAGCAAGATCCCACAAGATAAATTAACTACAAAACTCAGAAAGTTTACAGATTGGCTCAAGGATATAAAAAATCATCAACCGAACCCAGCAGACCTAGAAAGCAGCCCTGAATCGGAGAAAAAAGTGGCTGAAACAGCCATGTTTTCTAATGAATCTAAAGAGATTTTAACCGAAACCATGGCCGAAGTATTGGCTAAACAAGGACAAATTGATAAGGCAATTCAGCTCTTTATTAAATTAAGTTTCTCAAATCCTGAAAAATCCGCTTATTTTGCTACCAAAATTCAACAATTAAAAGGTATTTAACATGATCATTCTTTTTTTGGTTCTAATTGTAATTGCAGCTGTAGGGCTTGGTTTTATGGTATTGGTACAAAACCCCAAGGGTGGTGGCTTAACCGGCAATGTAGGCGGTATCGGCAATCAATTTATGGGAGTTAAGCAAACAACCGATGTTTTAGAGAAAGGCACATGGCTGTTTGCGGGTATTATTGCATTATTGGCATTGTTTTCTACTTTTTTCTTAAAAGGCGGATCTGACAGTGTAGATAATTCAATCTTACAAAAAATCAACACCAATACAACTGCACCAGCACCTGCAACACAACAACCCGCCAATACGGTGCCTGCAACACCGGCACCAGCACCGGCACCAACACAAAAATAAATTCTTATTGAATACATTAAACCCTGTCCCCATTGGCTGACAGGGTTTTTTTATTTATTTTTCCATATGAAAAAAGCAACAAAGCAGAAGACTAGCAAAAAAACAACCATCCTACTAATATTGATCGGAATGTTCATTACTGGAATTCTTCTTATTGTATGGTTATTCATGGGATCAGCTACCAAATTTTCAGAGAAATCCAGGGTAGTTCTAATCGTAGAAACCAATAAATCGTCGGTATTACACTCTTTTGAAAAAGCCGAGTTGCTGCGATTTAATAGCACACTTGGTTTGGCAGGTGCATCTATCAATTTGTGGGACAAAATGAAGCCAGGGAAATATGAAATAAAAAAAGGACAAAGCATC